>JACRCS010000043.1 GCA_016218905.1 Deltaproteobacteria bacterium | reverse complement strand
GGCGACGTTCAGGCTGTGCCGGAACGTGTACTCGTCGAACTGCCTCAGGCGGGCGAGGCTCAGGTAGGCGTTTCGGTTGCGGAAGATCGAACCGATGATCTCGGTGGCCGTGAGCTCCGCGGCTTCCCCATCGATCTGGCGCCCCCTTCGGGCCTGGGCGAAGTGCGCTTCGACCGCGGCCCGATTGTCGCGGTAGAGCTCTCGCGCCCGCCGGAACTCCTTCTCGAACGGCACCCGTTCGGGGAGCTCCGGGACGGCGCCCTCCTCTCCCCACTCCCCGAGCGCCTCGTCCGCCTCCCGGTTGACCTCCTCGAGGGGCCGAGCTTCCGCGCTGTCCTTCCCCCGCTGCGTGTCGATGTACACCGACTCCATCCCGGCCTCGAGCATCCGGTCGATGTCTCCGGCGCGCCGCAGGCACATGCGGTTGGGCAGGAAAGGGTGCCGGATCCACGGCGTGTTCATGTCGGAGATGTACATCCCCGGCTGGAGGTCCTGAACACGAATCTTCTTGATCATCCCTCGACCCGGAGAGCGCGGTGGAGAACGTCCCGCGAAACGGAATCGTCGGATCCCCTCCGGGACTTGAGGCTTTGGCTCCTCTACCGCCGACGCGACACCAAAGGTGTCAATGATTACCCATATGGTTATTATGCACGTTGCATCAGGTACTCCTCCGGGCGGGGGAGGGGCGGCTCCAGCGGAGGAGGCCAGACCATGAACCTATCGCTTCTCTCCTTCCCCGGCTCCGAGGAAGCCGATCGCATATCGAGGCTCAGCTTCTACGAGATCGGAGAGGAGGACCGCGTGCTCCTCAAGGAGCTCTACGAAGCCCTCTCCCCGCGGATCGAGCGGATCATCGACGAGTGGTACGACTTCCTCCTCTCCCGGCCGGAGACCCGACGCCTCCTGAGCGAGCGCGTCGTGCAGGAGCACCTGAAGCCGGTGCAGGCGCGCTACTTCCGCACGCTCCTGACCGGGCCGTACGACGCCGCCTACTTCCGGGAACGCGTGCAGATCGGACTGGTTCACGCGCGGGTCGGCCTCGAGCCTCCCTGGTACATGGGGGCGTACCGGAAGCATCAGGACCTCGTCCACTGCCACCTGCGGCAGGCCGGACACGCCGAGGAGAAGGTCTCGGAGTGGCTGCGGGCCTACACGAAGGTGATCTACTTCGACATGGCGCTGGCCCTCGACTCCTACTTCGCCAGCCTCAGCCGGGAGGTCCTCCACGCGAACGCCGCCCTCCAGGGCGTGGCCCGCGACCTCGAGGTGCGCAACGCGCAGCTCTCGCACCAGTTTCGGCGTGCCCAGGAGGTTTCGAGGCTCAAACACGAGCTCCTCGGCCGGGTCTCCCACGAGCTTCGCACTCCCCTCAACGCCATCCTCGGCTACTCGGACCTCCTCCTCGACGGGATCGACGGCCCCCTCACCACGACGCAGGCGGCGAGCGTGCGGCGCGTGCGCCAGTACGGCACCCGGCTGCTCGGCATGATCGACCGGCTCATCGACACGGCGAAGGCGGCTTCCGCCGGACCGGATCCCGCGCCCTTCGACTCCGTCCCGATCCTCCGGCACATCACCGAGGGGACGAGGCGAGCCGCCGACGAGAAGGGACTCGCCTTCGAGGCGACGATCGACGGCACGCCCTGGGTCGTCGGCGAGCCGGAGGGCTTCGGCCTCGCCCTGCGGCAGCTCTTGGAGAACGCGGTCTCCTTCACCCTCGAGGGGAGCGTGCGCCTGGAGGCGAAGCCGCTCGACTCCCGCGTCGCCTTCATCGTCAGCGACACGGGCGTGGGGATCCCGCCGGAGGAGCGGGAACGGATCTTCGAGCCCTTCCATCAGGTGGAGACCGGCGATACCCGGACCGTCGAGGGCCTCGGCATCGGCCTCGCCCTGGCCCGCCAGACGGTCCAGGCCATGGGAGGAGACCTCCGCCTCGCCGGCTCCGGGCCCGAAGGCTCCGTCTTCGTCCTGGAGCTCCCGGTCGCCGACGGCCGGCCGGCCGGAGCGTCGCCGGGGGCGGGACGGCGCAGAGAAGGCGAGCGGAGGAGGACGGTTCGACCCGCGGGCCAGAAGACGCCCTGGCCGAAGCGGCTCGGAGAGCAGGCCGGCATCGTGCGCGCGGCGCTCCAGGCGAGTTCCAGCCCCTTGACGGCGCGCGATCTCGCCCGGTCCTTCCGAGGCGCGAAGCCCGCCCGCGTCCGCTCGCTCCTGGACGCCCTCTCGCTCCTGGGCCACGCGAGGGCCCTGGGCGACGGCAGGTACGTCGGCCTGTGAGGCAGCGCGTCGGGCGGAAGAAGGACTATGACTCCTCAAGGATCTCACGCACCTTCTGCGCGAGATCCTGAGGTTGGAAGGGCTTCTGGATGAAACCGACCTCGCCGCCCGGGCCGGGCAACTCGGCGAATGCCCGGTCGGTATACCCCGACATGTAGAGCACCTTCAGCCGCGGCGAGCAGGTGGAGAGCCGCTCGGCCACGGCGCGGCCGCTCATCCCCGGCATCACCACGTCCGTCAGCAGGAGGTCGATCGGGCCCTGGCTTCCGCAGAGCTCGAGGGCGGCTTCTCCCCCCTCGGCCTCGAGCACCCGATACCCTTGCCTCCTCAGGACTTCGCAGACGAGCGCCCTCACCTCCAGGGAGTCCTCGACCACGAGGATCGTCTCCGTGCCGTGGCGCGCTCGGGGGTGCGACCGGTGCGGCGGCTTCGGCCGGGCGGGGACACTCGCCCGCGGAAGGTAGATGCGGAAGGTGGTACCGCTTCCCGGCCGGCTGCCGACCTCGATCCGACCGCCGCTCTGGGTCACGATCCCGTGCACCGTCGCGAGTCCGAGGCCCGTGCCCTTCCCGGCGTCCTTCGTGGTGAAGAAGGGCTCGAAGAGGTGGGCCTGGACCTCCTCTTCCATGCCGTGTCCGGTATCGCTCACCGTGAGGACCACGTAGGATTCCGCTCCGGTCCCGTCGGCGCCGTCCGTCCCTTCGCCCGGGCCGGCGTTGCGGGTCTCGATGGTGAGCTTTCCGCCTTCCGGCATGGCGTCCCGGGCGTTCACGGCGAGATTGACGATGACCTGCTGGATCTGCCCGGCGTCGGCCAGAACCAGGCCCTGCTCCGGCGCGGAGCGGACCTCCAGCTCCACGTCTTCGCCGACGATGCGCTCGAGCATGCGGTGGACTTCCGTCACCACCTCACCCAGATCGACGAGCACCGGTTGGAGGACCTGGCTGCGGCTGAAGGCCAGGAGCTGGTGGGTGAGGGCCGCGGCCCGCTCTGCGGCTCGCCGGATCTCGTCGACCTCCCTCCTCACGGGATCCTCGGGTTCGAGCCGCAGGAGGACGAGCTCGCAGTAGCCGAGGATGGCCGTGAGCAGGTTGTTGAAATCGTGGGCCACGCCGCCGGCGAGCCGTCCGACGGCCTCCATCTTCTGTGCCTGCCGGAACTGATGGAGGCTCTCCGTCGCATCCCGGCGCGCGGCGAGGCCGTCGAGCCACTGCCGGAGCACGGACCGCGCGATCCGCTCACGGGTCGCGGTCTCGGGCGGGACGTAGTCGGGCTTCCGGTAGACGGCGCCCCCAATGGCGATGATCGGGTGGGTGGCGACCACTTGGAGCAGCAGGGAAGCGTCGAAACACCTACGATCGTAGAGGCAGAGGGTGACGCACCGCCGGTCCGAGAAGTAGCGGTCGAGCCTCGACTCGTAGGCGAGGAGGGATTCGGCGTCTAGCTCGATTCGGAGGAACCACGACATCTCGCCGAGCATCCGAAGGCACGTGTAGCCCTCGGCGGCGGCCCGGTCTGCCTCGGCGGCCAGGCGGGCGAGGGTGGCTTCGGGGTCGAGGTCGCCGCCGGTGAGGTACATCTGCCTCGCCGGGACGAGGAGCAGCTGCCGGCGCTGCACGGACCGGTCGGAGTCGATCCCCTGCCCCCGCAGGTGCTCCAGGACCTCCTCCGGAGCGTGCGCGTCGAAGAGGAAGAGCACCCTCTCGCCCAGCCTCGCCCCCTCGCGCACAGAGGCAGTCACCAGCGCCCAGAACTCCTCCTCGGTCTCGTAGAGACCGCAGAGGTGGTCACCTGCTTTGAGCTGTCCGGGATTCCGGTGCGAGCGCGCCTGATGCAAAGGATCCCCCCTTTTCAGCAGACGCGCGAAGCCCCCCTATCTCGCCTGCAGGCCGGAACTTCCGCCCCGGGGAGTCCGCGCGCGAGCGCCTCCGTACTCGTACGCTAACACCGGCCCGAAGGGTGTCAACAGGCTCGCCGGCGCTCCTGGAGCCCGACGGAGGGACGCGTTCTACTGCGGCGAGACGAGCTCCCAGGTGGCGGTGATGGCCGCCCGGACCGTCTCCTCGCCGGGGGCGACCGGGACCGCCGCCTCCATGGCCGCGAACCTCGCCCTCACCGGGAGCGGCTCGGGCGCATAGATCTCCCGAAGCTCGAGTACCCGTCCCAGCTTGAGCCCGGCCGCTCCGGCGTAGCGCGAAGCTCGCCGCCGGGCGTCCTCCACCGCCTTCTCCCTCGCCCGGTCCAGGAGCGACGAGGGGTCGCGCACCGTGAACCGGAGGGACTGGATCAGGTTGGCGCCTCCGGCCACGCCCTCGTCGAGAAGCCTGCCGACGAGCCCGAGGTCCTGGAGCAGCACCCGCAGCCGGTGGGTCGCCTGGTAACCGATGATCCGGGGCGGGGTCTTCCCGGAGGGCTCGTGCTGGTACTGAGGGGCGAGGCCGAGCTCGACCGTCTGCACCGCCGAGCTCGGCACCCCGAGCGCCTTCACGGAAGCGAGCAACCGCTCCACGGCCCTCCCGTTCTCGTCGAGGGCGTCCCGCGCGGACTTCGCCTGGCGCAGCACCCCGAGCTCCACCTCCGCGGAGTCGGGGGGCGCGCTCGCCTCCCCTTCGCCCGCGACGGTGACGGCCGGCGGGGGCGGCGGGGGCGGAAGGGGCATCGGGGGCGCCGCGCGGAGCGGGGCCGCGAGGACGAGCAGGGCGAGCGTCAGAACGGCGGCCGCGAGCCTCTTCACCGGATCTTCACCTCCCGCAAGCGCTTCCGGGTGGGCTCGGAGCACCAGACGTCCACGAACTCCTCGATGGACGCCTCCTCCCGCTTCGCCATCTCCTCGGCGAAGGGAGCGCGCAGATGCCGCTTGATGCTCCGGAAGGCGGCGGGCTCCTTCTCGGCGAGACGCTCGGCCGCGAGTCTCGCCTCCTTCTCGAGGTCGGCCCCGGCGCAGACCTGCTCGACGAGCCCGCGCTCGTAGGCCTCGACCGCCGAGTAGAGCGCTCCGCTGTAAAGGATCGTCTGGGCGTTCTTGTCTCCCGTGCAGAACCGGAGCATGTGGGCGCTGCCGGCGGGAACGGTGGAGCCGATCGCGATTTCGTTCAGAGAGACTTTGGCCTTCTCGGCGACGACGATCCGGTAGTCGCACGTGAGGGCCAGCATGCAGCCGCCGGCAACCGCGTGGCCGTTGAGGGCCCCGATCAGCGGCTTCGGGTAGACGAACAGCCCGGCGTAGAGGCCGGTGAACTTCCGGAGGAAGCGCGTGAACTCCTCCCGGGACCGGTCGAAGAGCTCCGGGATGTCGAAGCCGAAGGAGAAGAACGGACCGGATCCGGTGAGGATCGCGGCCCGGACGGTGTCGTCGTCCTCCAGGGCGCCGAAGCACTCCTTCAGCTCGTCGACGAGCTGCTCGTTCAGGGCGTTCACCTTGCCGCGCGAGAGCACGACGGTGGCGACGCCTTCTTCCCGGGTGACGCGAACGAACTCCATGCCTCCTCCTTCCTGCGGACCACGTCAGCCTACCGTTGCCGCGCCCGCCGGTCAAAGTC
>JACRCS010000578.1 GCA_016218905.1 Deltaproteobacteria bacterium | reverse complement strand
CCGGGACCGCGAAGTACCAGAGCTCCTTCAACTGCCACGCGGAGGCGTACGGCACCGGCAACGGCTGCACCGGCTGCCACGAGATCCACACGAGCATCGTGGTCGGCGAGAAGCCGTTCCGCGAAGAGTGCAACACCTGCCACCACGTGAAGAACCTCGAGAACCTCATGCACCCGGCCGGCCCTGGAACGCCGCTCGAGAAGGCGGAAGAGGACCCGATGGAGGCGTGCGTCATGTGCCACATGCCGGAGGGGCAGCACCTCTTCCGGATCAGCACGGACGCGGCCTACTCGACCTTCCCGCCCGCGCAGACGCTGACCGCCAACACTGCGGCGAACACCGCCCCCGACGGCACCTACCAGAACGCCGTCTGGGTCGACCTCGACGCGGCCTGCGGCCAGTGCCACGGCGGCGGCACCGCGAACGCGAAGACGACCGGCACCATTGCCACGGGCTCGGCCGCCCTCACGGTGGCGAGCACCACCGGGCTCGCCGTCGGCGAGCGGATCAACGTCGCCGGAGCGGGGGCGTTCGCCAAGTCGGGGACCTGGTACGACCTCCACACCTTCATCAAGGCGATCGCGGGCAACGTCGTCACGCTCGCTGGAAGCGCGACCCACGGCGTGACGAACGCTGCGGTCACGCAGAACCCGACGACGAACGACGCGAGCTACCAGACCAAGGCGAACCTCGCGCTCCTCGCGAAGGGGATCCACAACGACAGCCCGGAGGCGAAGTTTACGGTGAAGCAGGGAGCCAACGAGCTGACGGTTGCGGTCGACGCCTCCGGTACCAAGTGCCGCGGCAACTCCACGAACTGCGGTGCCTTCGACTGGAACTGGGGCGACAACACCGAGCACGGCTCGGGCAAGACGGCGACGCACGCTTACGCCAAGGCGGGCACCTACACCATCACGCTGGCGGTCGAGGACGAGGAGACGGGCACCGGAAGCTCCTCCCAGGCCTTCGTCGCCAAGGCGATCCCCGGCGCGCCCGTCGTGACCGGCGCCTGCACTCCCGACTACCCGAAGGCGAGCGTGAGCTGCGAGGTGACCGTGCCCACGGGGGGCTACACGAAGGTCGAGGTCTACTTCGGCGAGGGCTACGGCACGACCGCGGTGCTCAACCCGCCGGTCGGACCGCTCACGCTGAACCACACCTACTCGCTCTTCAACAACTACACGATCCTGGCGACGGCCACGAACGCCGCCGGCCAGTCGACGACGGGCCCCATCGGATACATGTCCCGGGGCATGTTCGTCAACGACAAGAACAGGTAGGACCTCACGGGAACAGGGAGGGCCGGCGGGGTGACCCGACGGCCCTCCCTCACGACTCGAGATCTTCAGGGGCCGCGGTCGCGGCCCCCTTTTCGTTTGCGCGCGGCGGCGATAACGAAGGGTCTGGGGGCGGGCCGGCGAACCGGCCCGCCTCCGGCGCGAAGGCCGCCTTCAGAACGTTGCGGAAGCCCCGACCGCGTACGTCCGCCCCTGCCCCGGGTAGCCCGTCTCGCTCTCGAAGTCGGCGTCGAGGAGGTTCCGGACGGCGACGTGGAGCTTCACCCCCTTCACGACTTCCTGCGTGACCTTCGCCCCGACGAGGAAGTGGCCGTCGACCTTTTTGACGGGGTCGTTCGGGTAGGCGGGCGACGGGAGGCCCGTGTACATCGATCCGACGTAGACGGTGTCCAGGTCGAGGACCGTCTTCGGTCCGGGGACCGTGTACTGCGCGAGGAAGCCTGCCTTGTGGGCGGGGACGTTCGTCACTTCGTCCGTGACGCGCACGTCGCTCTGGTCCGCGGAATGGACGTAGGTGTAGTCCGCGCGGAGGGAGAGATCCGGGACGGGGGTGACCTCGACGACCGCCTCGAAGCCGGCCATCCGGACCTTTCCGATGTTCTGGTAGATGTTCAGGCTGCCCGATCCGTTCCGCGAGATCAGGTTCCGGACGTCGTAGGTGAAGCCGCCGAGCTCCAGCCGCGCGGTCGCCCCGAGAGGCTGCGAGGCGCTGACGGTCGCGTTCAGGCTTTGCTCGGACTCGAGCGCCGTGTTCCCGTTCTTCGACGAGTAGAGCTGCGAGAGGGTCGGGAAGCGGCTCTTGCGGGCGAGCGCGGCGTTCACGACGGTCCCGGAGGACGACCGCCAGACGAGTCCCGCCATCGGGTTGACCTGCGAGTCGCGGGGCGTCGCGAGCCGGTCCTGGCGGACGAAGTCGCCCGTCGAGCCGTCCGTCACGTTGCGCGTCGCGTTCGAGACGTCGAACCAGTCGGCCGAGACTCCCGCGACGGCCGAGAGGCTCTTGCCGAAGTCCATCGAGTCCTCGAGGCCGACCGACCCGGTGATCGAGCTCGACTCGGCGAACGGGAGGTAGGCGTCGTCGCGCTCCCGGTGCGTGTCGTCCTTCAGGTGCGCCGAGAAGCGCAGGGTGTTCGAGGGCGCCACCTGCCACTCGCCGAGGAGGTTGCCTCCCGCGAGCGCGTCGTCGTAGCGGCTCACGGCGATCTGCTCCCGGTGCTGGGCGTCCTTGTACGAGACGAGGTCGTCGACGTGCTCGTGGTAGAAACCCTTCGCCTTCAGGGTCAGGCCCGGGGCGAGCTGGTGCTTCCCGTCGAGGTCGACTCCGAGGTCGCGATAGGTCGGGATCTGGTTGAACTGGGAGAACGCGGGCCGCTTCAGGAAGACCTGCACGCTGTCGGTCGACGGGGGCACACCCTTGTCGCGATCGAAGTAGTGGAGGTTCACGAAGAGCGCTGTGGCAGCCGACGGTTCCCAGCCCACCTTCGCCCAGGCGTTCAGAGACTCGGTGTCAGAGCTCTGCCGCTTTCCTCCGTCCTCGAGGACCGCTTCGGTCGTCTTGCTGGGGTTCTTCTGGACGATCGTCCCGACCTTTGGCTCGTAGGCGCCGGAGACCGGCGTGCCGCCGCTCGTCTCCCCCGAGACGTTCAGCCAGTAGCTGAGCGCTCCGCGGCGCTGGCCGTGGGTCGCGGTGAAGCGGCCGGTGGCCCAGTCGCCTCCCTCGGCCCGGATTTCCGTATGCGGGGTGGTGGAGGCGGTCTTGCTGATGATGTTGATCGTGCCGCCGAGGGCGTTCGCCCCGCTCAGGACGGAGGCGGCGCCTTTCGTGATCTCGATCCGGGCGATGTTGTCGGTCGGTATCTGCGCGAGGTCGAGCTTGCCGTAGTTCGTCTCGTAGTAAGGGACGCCGTCGATCAGGACCTGGACTCGGCTCTGGTCGAATCCGTGGACGTAGACCGTCGGCTCGTTCTTCCGGCCGGTCGAGACGCGAAGCCCCGGGACCCCGGCGAGAGCCTCCGCGACGTTCTTCGCATTGCGGGCCTCGATCTCCTCGGCCGTCACGGCGACGGTCAGGGCGGTCTCGTCGACCTCGTCCGCCTCGGCCGTCACGGTGACGCGGGCAAGGGCGTAGGCCTCGTAACCGGGGGGCGAATCCTCGGCCCGGGCGGACAGGGAGCTGAAGCCGACACAAGTCGTGCACAGGATCAGGAGACGGATAGTCTTGTTCACGAATCCTCCGTTCGAGTACGGCGACCGCGTCCGGCCTTCGGGTTCCGCGGGGAACCTGAGAGACTGGCGAATCACCGGAGAAGTGACGTGACGAAACCGAAGAGAAGGCCGGGCGCCGAAGACACCGCTCCCGGACCGGTGCGCCTGAAGCCAAGGTTCCGGGTCGTGCGCGACCGCGAGGTCCTCGTCGGCCCGGGGATGGTGGAGCTTCTCGAGGCGATCCGCCGCACGGGGAGCCTGCGGATGGCCGCAGGCGAGCTGCAGATGTCCTACATGCACGCCTGGGGGCTCGTGAAGACGATGAACCGGGGGTTTAAGGACCCGCTCGTGGAGCTCTCGCGCGGCGGCGCGGAGCGCGGCGGCGCAGAGCTGAGCCCGAGGGGCGACGAGGTCGTCGCCCTCTACCGGGAGATGGAGGCCGAGGCCGTGCGCGCCGTGGCGAGACGCTGGGGGCGCCTCAAGCGCCTCCTCTCCTGACCGCGAACGGTCCGACGGCCTCTCCTCGACGATCGCCAAACCGACCTATTCTACGAAAGATATCGGCGCGCGTCCGGCGTGACGTGGACTGACCGTCAGGACGCGGGCGAAAGGTCTCCGCGCTCTTCGAGGACCTTCATCACCCGGTCGATCGCCTCGTCGAGGCCGATCTCGTGGGTCGGGAGGCTCAGCGCGGGGGCCTCCGGGGCCTCGTAGGGCGACGTGATACCCGGGAAGGGACCAAGCTCGCCCCGCCTGGCCCTCGCGTAGACCTCGTCCGCGTCGCGGGCCTCGCAGGAGGCGAGCGGCGCCGCGCAGTGGACCTCCACGAACCGGGCCTCTCCGACGGTCTCCCGGGCGAGGCGGCGGTCTGCCGCGAGCGGGGAGACGAGCGCCACGACGGCGATCAGGCCCGCGTCGTTGAGGATCCGGGCGACCTCCGCGGCGCGATGGACGGCTTCCCTCCGGCCGTCCGGGCCGAAGGCGAGGTCGTGGCTGAGGCCGAGCCTCAGCGAGGTGCCGTCGAGGACACACGAGGAATGTCCGGCATCCACGAGCCGCTTCTCGAGTCCGAACGCGATCGACGACTTCCCCGAGGCGG
>JACRCS010000598.1 GCA_016218905.1 Deltaproteobacteria bacterium | reverse complement strand
TGATCGAGCTCTTCTCGATAGGCAGGGATCGCCTCCCCGGTCTCCGGACAGGACATGACGACCTGACGCGCCCCCGAGCGCAGGGCGGTCAGCGCGACGTCGACGGCGACATTTCCCCCCCCGATGACGACGACCCGCTCGCCGATCTTCACCCCGGTCTTCAGGCTCACGTCGCGCAGGAAGTCGAGGCCCCAGAGCACGCCGTCCCGTTCACTGCCTTCGAGGGGGATCCGGCGGCTCAGTGCGTTGCCCGCGGCGAGGAAGACGGCCTGGTGGTCCTCCCTTACCTCTTCGAACGTTACGTCTTTCCCGACCGCCACCCCTGAAACGAACGCCACTCCCATGTCTCTGAGTTGCTCGACCTGGGCCTGGACGACGGTCTTGGGCAACCGGTACTCCGGGATCCCCGTCCGAAGCATGCCTCCGAGCACGGGCAGGGCTTCGAACACGGTCACCGGGTATCCCCTCCGCGCGAGGAAGTACGCGCAGGAGAGGCCTGCGGGACCGGAGCCGACGATCGCTACCCGTTCCGAGTGGGTTCTCGCCGTCACGTCGACGTCTTCTCGCAGTCCGAAGTCACCGAGAAAGCGCTCGAGGCTGTGGATGGCGACCGCCTCGTCCACTTCGCCCCGGGCGCACTCCTTCTCGCAGGGGTGGGGGCAGACGCGGCCGGTCAGGGCAGGGAAGGGGTTTTCCTCGCGTAGCACTTCGAGCGCCTCCGCGAGAAGGCCCTGCCTCAGTAGGTAGAGGTAACGCCTCATGTCCACTCCCGCGGGGCAAGCCGAGCGGCAAGCGGTGCACTCCCCCCGATCCGCGACGACCGTGTCCAGCCGGATGAGGTCGAGGGGGCAGGCGGAAACGCAGACCCCACAGCCATTACAGAGGTCTGGATCGACCTTCCCGTAGTACAGGACCCCCTTTTCCGCTTGCCGCTGCAGTTCCCGCTCGAGGCCCGGCAAGGAGCTTCCCACGACGGGCCCGGCGGCCCCCCGCGCCAACAGGAGCCCGGTTTCGCTCATGGCCCGCACCATGTCGCTGTCAAGGAGCGCGTAGCACGCGCCCCCGGGCTGCCGCACCACCCCGTTGGCGACGACGAAGGGGCTGTGGCCGAAGGTCTCGTCGATGAACCGCTCGCCCTTCCGGTTCACCCACACGGCATAGGGCTCGACGCCGACCTGGCTGAGCATGAGGGGAACCTGAGCAGACTCCCCCACGTCGATCATCAGCCGCAGCGGCCTCGGGGCGCAGGGGCCTTCGATCTGCAGCATGCCCAGTCCCTCGGTTGCCGCCCCGGCCTCGATCGCCATCCGCAGCCCGTCTCCCATGTTGGGCAGGCCGATGCAGCGCATATCGTCGGGGTAGTTCGACGCGTACTTCCGGATGAGATCGCGGTTCCCGCCATACCCCCCGGTCGCAACGACGACGGCTGGCGCCCGGAGCGTCACTTTCCTGCCCCTCCTCGAGGCCACGACGCCGGCAACCTGCCCACCCGCTCCCATGAGGAGCTCGTCGGCCCCCGTTTGCACGAGAACGGCTACCCCGAGCTGCTCGCAGCTCTGCCGAAGCGCGTCGGTCACGGCTGCCCGGCGGGAGGGCCGGTGGAGGACCACCGGCGTCTGATTGGGAACGAAGCGCATCAGCGCAAAGGAGCAACCCTGCCCTTCGAGCCAGCGGATCGTGTCGCCCGAGCGGTCGATGTAGGCGCGGATGATCCTCGGATCGACCTTCCAGTGCGTCCAATCCATCATGGCGGCGAAGAGCTGGTCCCGGGACGCGTCGACGAGAGCCCGTTTCTGCACCGGGCTCTCGGCAGCGAAGAGTCCCATCGCCATGGCCGTATTGCCGCCCGTCGCGTTTCTCTTCTCCAGGACGACGACCTTCGCGCCCTTTTCCGCAGCCGCTACCGCCGCGGAGAGTCCCGCCCCTCCACCTCCGACGACTACGACGTCCGCCTCTATCGCCGGGGCGGCCGAGCCCGTTCCCTCAGTCACCATTCCTCGTTCTCCCTGCTCCGACCGTGCCGCACGAACAAGGCCAACCAGAGTGCACCGACATCGACAATCATTGCAACGCCGGCTGGTCGCCCTTGTCCCCCGTCAAGGCCGGCGGCGAGCGCCCGCTCCGCGCCGGGATCCGATGCGGGGCGTTGAAGTTGCGCGGCCGCGAGCAAGCCGGACCTCCCTCCACGGATCGGGGCGCGACAACACGGCCAACGGCCACGTCCTTCGCACTCCGTCCGGACCACCGAGCGATCACTGGAGAAGTTTGATGTCCTTCAAAAGCACCAGCACGGCACCCGACTTCACGGTGGGCGTGTAGGTGACGTTCTTCTTCATCGCGTAGACCGCGACGTTGGACCAGATCACGGCGGTCGCCACGTCCTCGTGGAGGATCCGAAAGGCCTTCTGGATCAGCTTGGCGCGCTGCTGGTCGTCGAGCGTCTCCCGTGCGGCTTCCAGAGCCACGTCGAACTCGGGGTTCTTGTAGAGGGCGATGGTCGATTTGGAGTAGAAGCCGACCTCCAGGGCGGCGGTCGGCTCGGCGAAGTTGGAGGTCGGGACGGGGGAGACGCCGACGTAGACCGCCTCGGAGGACGCGTGCCACTGGCGCGTCTTCTCGGCCATCTTGAGCGATTCGATCCCCTCCACCTTGCACCGGATGCCGACCGCGTTGAGGAAGAGAGCCACCGCCTCGGCAGTCTCCTTCTGGCCCGAAGCCCTTCCGACGAAGTAGTAGAGCGGCATCTCGAAGCCCTTCGGGTATCCGGCCTCCGCGAGGAGCTTCTTCGACTTCTCGGGGTCGTAGGCGTAGGGTTTCAGGTCCGGATCGTAGCCGAGCTCCCACGGACCGAGGCGCGCGTACCGGTTGGGCACGCCCTCGAAGAGGCGCTTGACGATCGCGTCGCCGTCGATCGCGTGGGCGACCGCCAGCCGGACCCTCCTGTCGTACCACGGGACCTTCGGGTTGTAGTTGTGGAACTGGACCGAGACGGTGGGCTGTGCCGGCAGCTTCGCTGTCCTGAACCCCGCCGCCTCCAGCTCGTTCACGGCGGCGAAGGGGGTGTCGCTGATCAGGTCCGCTTCCCCCGCCCGGAGCATTGAGACGCGGGTAGTGTCCTCCTTTACGAACGAGAAGCGCGCCTCTTTCACGACCGGCTTCTCACCCCAGTAGCTCTCGTCGGCCTTGAGCTCCACGTACTGGCCCGGCACCCAGCTCACGAAACGGTAGGGACCGGTCCCGACGGGGTGGCGCAGGTACTTCTCCTCCCCGGCGGTCTCGAAGTACTCCTTGGAGCCGATGGGGGTCAGCCGCCCCTGAAGCACCTGGGCGTCGGGCGTCTTGAAGCGGAAGCGGACCCGGTAGTCGTCGAGCACCGAGAACTCCTCCAGGTTCCGCATGACGCGCTGATACGGCTGGGCGAGCTTCAAGGCCCGCTCGTGACTGAACTTCACGTCCTGGGCCGTGAAGGGCATGCCGTTGTGAAAGTTGACGTTCTTTCGCAGCTGGAGCTCGATCTCCTTGCCGTCCTTCGAGATCTTCCAGGAGGTCGCGAGCCCGGGGACCAGCCTTCCGTCGGTAGCGCGGGCGATGAGCCGCTCCATGATGTTCTCCGCGACCGGGGTGCAGACGGGCTCCTGTCTCGTGCTGGCGATGTCGAGGGTGTCGGGCTCCGTGGGGATCACGACCATCAGTTTCTTCACCGGCGCCGGTCCTGCCACGGCTCTCCCCCAGCCGACACCGATCGCGGCGCCCAGGGCGATGATCCAAAGAATCCAGAGGGGGAAGACGGTTCTCGCTGCTTTCATTCCCGTGTCTCCTCCAACGAAGTCGGGGTTCCGAGTTCCGGCGGAGTGCCGGTCGTCCGGGTGGCGCTCGTGCCCGGGCCGAAGACGTCCGGCGTCCGGCCGGGCGCGGTTCTTCTACAGAGGTTTCACATCCTTCAGCAGGACCAGTGCGTAGCCCGATCTAACCGTCGGCGTGAAGGCGACGTTCTTCTTCATCGCGTAGACCGTGTTGTTGGACCAGAGCACGAGTGACGCGACGTCGTCATGAAGGATCTGGAAAGCATTCTGAATGAGCTTGGCGCGCTCTTTGTCATTGAGCGTCGCTCTGGCCCTCTCCAGCGCGACGTCGAATTCGGGGTTTCGATAGAGGCTGATCGGAGACTTGGAGTAGAAGCCTATTTCCAGGGCGATGGTCGGTTCAGGCTGGTTCGACGTGGGGACGGTACTGACGCCGACGTACACGGCCTCCGTCGACTTGTGCCAATCCCTCGTCTTCTCCATCATCTTGACGGCTTCGATTCCTTCGACCTTGCAGCGGATTCCGATCGCGTTCAGGTAGAGCGCCACCGCCTCGGCCGTCTCCTTCTGACCGGAAACCCTCCCCACGAAGTAGTAGAGGGGCATCTCGAAACCCTTGGCGAAGCCGGCTTCGGCGAGGAGTTTCTTCGACTTCTCGGGGTCGTACGCGTACGGCTTCAGATTCGGATCATAGCCGAGCTCCCACGGCGCGAGCCGTGGGTAACGGTTCGGAACGCCTTCAAAGAGCCGCTTGACGATCGCGTCGCCGTCGATGGCGTGGGCGATGGCGAGCCGCACCCGCCGGTCGTGCCAGGGTACGTTCGGGTTGTAGTTGTGGAACTGGACCGAGACCGTCGGGTGCGTGGGCACCTTGGCGGTCTTGAACCCGGCGGCCTCGATCTCGTTCACCGTGGCGAAGGGGCACTCGACGATCAGGTCCGCCTCCCCCGCCCGGAGCATGGAGAGCCGCGTCGTGTCCTCCTTGACGAACGAGATGCGCGCCTCCTTGACGGCGGGCTTCTCGCCCCAGTAGCCGTCGTCTGCCCGGAGCTCGATGTACTGGCCGGCGGCCCAGCTCACGAAGCGATAGGGCCCCGTGCCGACGGGCTGCCGGACGTACTTCTCCTCCCCCACCGTCTCGAAGTACACCTTGGAACCGATCGGCGTGAGGCGGCCGGGCAAGACCTGGGCGTCGGGAAGCTTGAAGCGGAACCTCACGCGGTAGTCGTCGAGTACCGCGAACTCCTCGAGGTTGCGCATGGCGCGCTGGTACATCTGGGCCGACTTCAGGGCGCGCTCGTGGCTGAACTTGACGTCCTGCGCCGTGAAGGGAGTGCCGGTGTGGAACTTCACGTTCTTGCGCAAGGCGAACTCGATCTCCCTGCCGTCGTTCGAGACCTTCCACGACGTGGCGAGGCCGGGGATGAGCTTTCCGTCCGGCGCGATCCCGATCAGCCGTTCGGTGATGTTTTCAGCGATCGGCGCACAGGTCGTCTCCATCCTCGTGCTCGCGAGGTCCAGGGTATCGGGCTCGGTAGGGATCACGACGAGAATCTTCTTCGGCGGTGCGGGCTGTGCCGCGACCGCCGCGAGCGGCGGGAGCCCCAGTCCGGCGCAGAAGGCCGCCACGGAAAGAATGCGGAGGAGCGACGTCCACTTCCCTCTCTTCATTGGATCTCTCCTTGTGAAGGCTCGATTCTGACGCGACTCGCTTCGTCGGCCGCGCTAGCACAGTGATGCAGGCGATCCACCGAGACCCGGGGACCTTCTCCAGGCCGAAGAGGCCGGGGTGGAGGGCGACCACTCGAGGTCCGATCACGCCGCAACCTTGAGCCCGTATTTGAACGCTGTTTGCACGCTCGAGACCCCAAGCAATGGGCATGCCACGCACCAGAGGACGCTCGACGGCGCGGCTTTTACAGAGTTCAGAACGACGTATTGCAGGAGGGGCGCATCTGCGGAGTCCCGGGAGCCCCGACGGGGGCTCGAGGCTCGACGCCTGGGGAACCCCAGACCATCACGATATTTCGTGATTGTCGCGATATGTCGGCGCGAGCGGACCCCGGTTGCCGGCGGATGAGGCCGCCTCGTCCTTCCGGGCGGCGGGCCCAAATGCCGGCCACGGCGACTGGGATGAGCGACTGCGGTGAGGGCTTCACGCCGTGGCAAAGGCGTAGAGGTCGATACTGCTCAGCTTTTCGGCTCCCTCCTCGGTCACGAGGTAGGTATACCCCATGCCGATCCCCTCTCCTCCCGGTTCGGAGAGCACCGACGGGTGAAACGCCAGGGTCATGCCGGGCCGGAGGACGGTCTGGTTGCCGGCGTGGATCGTCCAGGAGTCCATCACGTCCAGCCCGATCGTGTGCCCCAGAGGATAGGGGGAGAGCAGTCCTCTTCGCTCGATTACGTTTACTACCTGCCGGTGGATGTCCGCCACCACGGTGTCCGGCCGCAGCAGGCCGGTGGCGGCGTCCATCGCCTCCGCCCAGACGTCCACCTTCTTGGCCACGGAAGGTGAGTACCTTCCGACCGGCAGCGAGACGGGGAGTTGCGCATAGGACCCGTCGTAGGCCGGAGTGATCTCCAGGAAGAGGGTCCCGTTCTCCTCCAACCGGTCACCGCTCGGGCTCCACGCCATGTTCATGGTGGATCCGGCGGCGTCGATGAGCTCCATCGAGTACTCGCACTGCCTCGCATAGATCGCCTTCTTGACCTCACCGTAGATCTCGTAGTCGCTCAACCCCGGCCGGACCATGTCCCTGAGCATGAGGCAGACCTCGTCGGCCACCGAAGCAGCGGCGCGCATTCTCGCAATCTCCTCGCCGCTCTTGACACTTCGGAGGGCGTCGAAGAGGTGTGAGGCGTCCATCAGCCGGTTTCCATATGCGTCTTTGAGAGCAAGGTAGACCGGCACGGGCATGAGCGACGCCAGGCCTACGAGACCGATCTTGCGTCCCCCTTCGAAGCCTCGCACCTCGCTCAGCAACTGCGCGACGGGATCTTTGAGCTCCTTGAACTCCACCAGCTCACGTACCGGACCTGCCTTGTCGTGTTTGGGAGAGGAGATCTGGTTGGTGCTCAGGAAATAGATCGGCTTGCCCTCAGCCGGAAAAAGGACATAACCCCCGAAAGGCAGATGGGTGACATAGCGCACGTTGCCCCGGGCAAAGTAATCCGAACGGCCGGCTATGACGAGGCAATCGACCTGCTCCTCCTTCATCATGCGCCGAACGGCATCGTGTCGGCGCATGAACTCCTGTCTCGATATGCCCATGAGGCGTCCTCGATGATTGTAGATCTTGAGGTAAGCTCGCGCTTCCTTTACTCCGGAAGAGGGGCTACCGGTGTCGCCGCTGGAAGCACGCTCATCGACGACCTCGGGTGAAGAGGACGATTGGGCGACAGACCGGCCCCCGGGGGGGCGTCGCCGATGCTCGGGGTGGGAGCAAGGCACGTGCCACGCAAGGGAAGTCCTTCGGCCGCACTCAGCGATCTTGCCAAGACGTCATTTTCAGCTGGGTGGGGCGCCCGTCGAGGTGCTCGCGCGGCCCCGACGATCGGCGGAAGCGCGTCGCCGATCGCGACATTTCGCGATCCACATGGAAATGTCACAATTCCCTGTGCTAGCTTCCGACTACAAACTTCGTTCCGAAAGGGGAAGCACGGCATGAATCCCACGCTCGGCGCCGGCCGGAGCCCGGCAGACGCTGTCATGGACCTCGCGGCCCTGCTCGACCGGGAGTTCTGTCTGGACTGGCTCGAAGAGCTCACCGGGATGAGGGCGTCGGCGATTCTGGCGGTGCTGGAGGAGGAGGTGCAGCGCCAGGTCCTGACGAGAAAGGGGCCGGCGACGTACGTGTTCCGGGACGACCGGAAGCGCGCCGAACTGCTCGGGAAGATCCCCCGGGCGGACGAGCGGCGCCATCGCCGCGGAATCGTAGCGGTGCTGACGCGGGATCTGCCGGACGACGACTCGAAGGCTCTGGAACTCGCCGGTCACCTGCTCCACCTGCAGAACGACTGGCGGGATTGCCAGTGGCTCGTTCGAGCGGGCGAGATCCACGTGCAGGCGTTCCGTCGGGAGAAGGCCCTCCTGTGCTTCGAGAAGGTCATCACCGAGCTCGCCGAGAAGAGAGGCGAGAACGAGGACCGGCTCTACGTGAAGGCCGTGCTCGGCCATTCGAGCAACATCGCCGTGAGGGTCGACGCCTCCCGCAGCCTGGGCTGGCTCCGAGAAGGGAAGAAGAGGGCCAAGATCCTGAAGGGGGAGTCGTACGAGCTGCTGCTCGAAATGCACATGGCCAAGTACGAGTGGCTCCGCTCGGACTTCGAAGCCGGACTGAAGAGGTTCAGGAGAGCGCTTGCGAGGGTTCAGGCCCTGAACGACCCGGATCTCGTGCGCCAAACGTCCAAGTTCACGACGACCTTTCTCTTCTGGCAGGGGAGGTTCAAGGACGTGGTATCGACGCACGAGAGCACCCTGCCGGACGTAGAGAAACACCCCATCGGACACTTCCCGCTCGTCACCTCCATGATGGTCGGGTACTGCTACACCGCCGCGTCGAGGCTCACCCAGGGCCTGGGCATGCTCGACGCGATCCGAGAGCACTGCCTGAACAACGGGGACAGGTACCTCGCGGCCTATGCGTCCACCATCATCTCGATGGCGATGTTGTCGATCAACCGGCCGGAGGAGGCGCTCCGCCACCTCGAAGCGGCCTCGGAGGAGACGGGATCCAGCCGGAACTCGGCGGCGGATCTGGTCGTTTCGGCGCTGCTCGCCCTGGCCTCTTACCGGCTGCAGGACAAGAGCGCAAGCGCCGAGCACCTCCGGAAGTTCGTCGCCAACCGGAGGGAAAGCCAGGCGATCAACTCCACCCTCCCCCCCTACCTCATCGAACTCTGCTGGGCCGTGGAGCGCGGACAGCTCCCGGCGATCCCGGGCCTCTCGTTCGGCGACGAAATCGGGCGGATGGTGACGAGTAAGAGTCTGTTCGTGAAGGGCATCGGGCTGCGCTACCAGGCAATGTTCTGTGCCGCGAAGGGATCTCCGACGGAGAAGGTCCGACGCTCGTTCCTGCTCTCGGAGAAGTGGTTGAAGGCGTCCGGCAGTGAACCCGAACTGGCGAAGACGAGGCTCGAACTGGCGCGCCACTGCTTCTCCACCGGCGACGAGCGCAATGGCAAGAGAGCCATGAAGTCGGCGTCCTGCGCCCTCGGCTCCTCTCGCACAGAGCTCATTCCCGACGACCTGAAACCCTTCCTGCAGGACACCTCCCCGGACCAGACCATCCTGGCCGAGCTCATGGCCCTGCGACCGGAGATGATCCTGGGATCGGAGAACCGAAAGCTCCTCCCACAGATCGTCGCCACCGCCAACCGGCTTACGGGCGGCGAACGAGGTGCCCTGCTCCTCGTCGACCACACCGCCACGACGCCGGCGCTTCGCCTGAAGGCTTCCAAGAATCTGACGGTCGAACAGCTGGAACATCCGAGCTTCGAGGCTTCGCGGCAGATCATGGAAGGGGTCCTTCGCTCGGCGGAAGGCCGCATCTTCGAAGTGAGCTGCGCCGGCCACGGCGAGCCCAAGGAAACGATCCGCTCCGGCGTCTGTGTTCCCGTGTGGATGGGTCAAGGAGCCGTGGGAGTCCTCTACTGCGACAACCGGCTTCTACCGGACATGTTCAAAGAGGATCACCTGCACCTTCTCGAGTACTGCGCTGCGTTGGCCTCTCTCGAGCTGGAAAACCTGAACACCCGAGCCGAGCTTCAACAGCTCAGATCCAAGCAGCGGGAGCTCGAGGAGTCCGTCGACTGGGAGGCCGGCCCGCTCCGCCGCGTGGACGGCGTCTTGGGCGTGAGCGCCGCGATCAACCGGGTGCTGGCCGCGGTCGAGCGCGTGGCGAAGACGGACACCGCCGTCCTGATCCTCGGCGAAACGGGAGTCGGCAAGAACGTGCTGGCCGAGGCGATCCACCGGCAGAGCCTGCGGGCCGACGGCCGCTTCGTCACCGTCCAGTGCAGCGCGCTGGCGGAAGGACTCATCACGAGCGAGCTCTTCGGCCACGAGAAGGGGGCGTTCACCGGCGCGAGCGACCGGAGGATCGGACGCTTCGAGCTCGCTCACGGCGGAACGCTCTTCCTGGACGAGGTCGGCGACCTCTCCCTGGACATCCAGGCACGCCTGCTGCGGGTGCTCCAGAGCAAGGAGTTCGAACGGGTGGGGGGCGGGCGGGAGATCCTGACCTCCGACTTCCGGCTGATCGCCGCCACCAACCGGGATCTGGAGGAGGACGTCCGAGCGAAGCGCTTTCGAGAGGACCTCTTCTATCGCATCAACGTCTTTCCCATCAGTATCCCCCCGCTGCGCCAGCGCAAGGAGGACCTCCCTCTCCTCGCCCAGCACTTCCTGACCCTCCACTCCGCCCGCCAGGGGAAGGAGTTCCGGAACTTGCGGCAGGGCGTACTCGACGAGATGACGGCGTACGACTGGCCCGGGAACATCCGGGAGCTCGAGAACGTCATCCAGAGGGGGGTGATCTCCAGCCGGCCGCCGGAGTTCCAGCTGCCCAGGCTCGGCAAGGCGCAGCCGGACGCCCCCAGCGAGCACCGTTTCGACAGCCTGAAGGACAAGGAGCGGGAACACATCCTCGGAGCCCTCCGCGCCTGCGGGGGGAAGATCCACGGGCCCGGAGGGGCGGCCGAGCTGCTCGAGATCAACGCATCCACGCTCACCTCGCGCATCAAGAAGCTCGGCATCGCGCGGCCGCAGAGGAGCTCCCCGGCGGCGTGACGCCGGCGGGCGCAGGCGAGGGCTCCGGAGCCGGCGTTCCGGCCCCGAGCCCGCGGCGCCCCGGCAGTGCCCGTTCCGCCGGAGCGCGTCTCCTCCCCGGAAGCCCGCCGGAACTGCCCGGCCCGTCACTGGGGGTCGAGCACGCCCGCGTCCTTCATGAGGGTCTTCAGCTCCTGCATCTTCCAGGGGATCCTCTTCTCCATCACGGTCTTTCCGTCGACGTAGCGGACCGCCATCCGGCTCTTCTTCAACTCGGCGATGAACTCGGGGTCCTTCGCCATCTTCTCGGCGGCCTTCTCGAGGGTCTCGATCACGTCCGGCGGCGTCTTCGCGGGCGCCACGAGGTAGACCGACACCGTGATGTCCGGAGCGTCCTTGCCGAAGACCGTGTCGAGGTCCGGGATCGACGGGGGGAGGCCGATCTCCGCCGGCGGGTCGAAGCTGAAGAGGATGCGCAGCTTCCCGGCTTCGACCTGCGGCTGGGCCGCGAAGGCGCTGGCGAGGCCGACCGGCACGTGCTTTCCCATGACCGAGGTGAGCACTTCCATGTCCCCCTTGAGCGGAAGGGGCACCATCCGGAGGTTCGCGAACTTGTTGAGGCTCAGCATCCTCAGGTTGACGATGGTCGCTGCGCCGGGATGGGCGTACTTGATCCCGGGGTTCGCCTTGGCGGCGCTCACGAGGTCGTGGATCGTACGGTACGGCGAGTCCGTGGGGACGACGAGGACGCAGCCGTTTCGGGCGATCTCCGCGATCACCCGCAGGTCCTCCATCTTGTAGGTCGCCTGCCCCATCAGGATCCCGGTGAGCATGAAGTCCGCGGCGTTGCCCAGCGTGTAGCCGTCCGGCCGCGCGTTGGCGAGGTAGGTCGTGAGGACCACTCCTCCGCCTCCGGGCTTGTTGTCGGGGACGACGGGCACCCCGAGTTGCTTCTCCAGGTACTTGCCCCAGATTCGGCTCGTGAGGTCCGCTACGCCGCCGGGCGGGAAGGCGCTCACCAGGGTGATGGGACGAGTCGGGTACTTCTTCTCCGAAGCCGCCGCGGATTGCACCCGGGCTGCTCCGAAACTGAGCAGGAGTACCACCGCCAGGGTCTGCCAAGCTCGTGCTCTCATGTTTCCTCCTCTGGGCACCTCTGCCCCGTCTCTGGGGTAACGGGAGCTATTCGATGGACCCCACGGCCAATCGCGACCTCTTCGCGGTCTTCGGGTGCAGCATCGTCAGCACGAGCACGGCCGAAACGCCGAGCACGACTGCGGGGATGGGCCGGGTGACGAAGATCGCGAAGCTGCCGTCGGACAGCGTCAGGGAGTTGCGGAAGTTCGTCTCGAGCAGCGGCCCGAGCACCAGGGCGAGCACGAGCGGCGCCAGCTCGTAGCCGAACCTCCTCAAGACGTAGCCGGCGGCTCCGGAGGCGACCATCACCCAGATGTCCGCCGGGTTCTCGCTCGCTCCGTAGACGCCGATGAGGCAACAGAGGAGGATCATGGGCATGAGGAACTTGTAGGGCACTCGCAGGACGCGCACCCACATGCCGACCAGCGGCAGGTTCAGGATCACGAGCATGACGTTGCCGAGGTACATGCTGGCGATCACTCCCCAGAAGATCTCCGGGTGCTGGGTGAGCAGGAGCGGACCGGGGGTCACCCCGTGCAGGACCAGCGCGCCCATGAGGAGGCCCATGACGATGTTGGGCGGGATGCCGAGCGCCAGGAGCGGCACGAAGGCGGCGCCCGAGGCGGCGTTGTTGGCGGTCTCCGGCCCGGCCACCCCTTCGATCGCCCCTTTTCCGAACTCCTCCGGCCGCTTCGAGAGTCGCTTCTCCACGGCGTAGGAGAGGAAGCTCGCCATGACGGCGCCGGCACCGGGAAGGATGCCGAGGAGGAAGCCGAGGACGGACCCCCGCGCGATCGGCGCCGCGGATCGTTTCCAATCGTCCAGGGTGGGAAAGAGGTTGGTGATCCGCTCGTTCAGGATCGAACGCTCTTCCGGAGACTCGAGATTGACCAGCACCTCGGAGATGCCGAAGAGCCCCATCGCGACGGGGATCAGCCCCACGCCGTCGAGGAGAAACGCGCTCCCGAAGCAGAAGCGCGGCATGCCGGAGACCGAGTCGATCCCCACCGTGCCCAGGATCAGCCCCAGCAGCACCATGAGCAGCGCCTTCGACCGGGCTCCGCTCGTCAGGTAGGAGAGGACCGTCATGCTCAGGCAGATGAGCGCGAAGTACTCGGGAGGTCCGAACTTGAGAGCGAACTCCGCCAACGGGAAGACGAGCACCATGAGCGCGACGACGCTGAAGGTTCCGCCCACGAACGAGCCCAGGGCGGACATTCCGAGCGCCGGGCCGGCCCGGCCCCTGCGGGCCATCTGGTAGCCGTCGAGGCAGGTCACGACGGAGGCCGCCTCTCCGGGGATGTTTACCAGAATGGAGGTCGTCGAACCGCCGTACATGGCGCCGTAGAAGATCCCGGCGAGCATGATGATGGAAGCGGCGGGGGACAGCCCGATGGTGGGAGGCAGGAGGAGCGACATGGCGCCAACGGGTCCGAGACCCGGGAGCACGCCCACCAGGGTCCCGATGAAAACCCCCGCAAAGCAGTAGAGGAGCATGGAGGGCTGGAGGACGGCCGCAAACCCCGTCTGGAGGCCGGAGAGGATGTCCATTTGCGCGCCTCTAGCCGAAGCTCAGAGCAGGTAGGATCCCCGACGGGAGCAGGACCCCGAGGTAACCGAAGAGCAGGTACGTGAGCACGGTCAGCGCCAACGACGAGCCCGCGGCGACGGCCCACCGCCTGACTCCCGCCGCGAAGAAGAGGACGGCCAGGACCGGGAAGGTCGTCACGACGTAGCCGAGTCGCTCCAGAAGCACGCCGTAGGCGAGCAGCGTCACCAGCACGGCGGCGATCTTGCCGAGGTTGGACGGCAGGGCCTCTTTTCGCTCGCCTTCTCCCTGCCGTCGTGGCGACACCTCCCGGGCGAAGGTGACCGCCGCGGCGAGGAAGAAGAGCACGCCGAGGAGGAAGGGCATGAAGCCCGGACCCGGCGACCTGATCTGGCCCACACCCAACCGGCCCCACGAGTGGATCGCCAGGAAGGCGCCGAGCCCGGTCCAGACGGCCAGGACGAAGAGGTGAGGGGTCTTCCGACCCTTGCCCTCGGCGGGCGCGTACGGGGTGTCCACGGCTCAGGCCGGGGCCCGGAAGGTGGCGAGCAGATGGCCCGAGATGATCTTCTTCTGGATCTCCTGGGTTCCCCCGAAGATCGAGGCGAGACGGGCATCCCGGTAGAAGCGCTCCACGTCGTACTCCAGCATGTACCCGTAACCGCCGAGGAGCTGGATGGCTGCGTCGGCTACCTCGGCAGCCACGCGCGCGGCGTAGGCTTTCGCGATCGAGGTCACCTTCGGATCGATCTCCTCCTGATCGAAGGACCAAGCCGCCTTGTAGACCATGAGCCTTGCCGTCTCGATCTGCATGACCATCTCGGCGAGCCGGTGGCGGACGGTATCGAAGTGGGCGAGCGCCTTTCCGAATTGGCTGCGTTGCTTCACGTAGCGGAGGGCACGGTCGAAGGCTCCCTGGGCGATTCCGAGCGCCTGCGCCGCGATCTCGATCCGGATTTCCTCGAAGAGCAGGAGCGCCTGATAGAATCCCCGGTTCTCCTTCCCGACCAGTTGGCCGGCCGGAACCCAGACGTCGTTGAAAGAGAGCTCACCGGTCGCGCCCATGTGGTTGCCCATCTTCTCGCCGATGTCGGAGGCCGTGAAGCCGGACGCGCCCCGCTCCACGATCAGGGCGGACTGACCTCGATAGAGAGGTCTCGCCTGCGCGTCGGTCTGGCAGAGCACGATCACGAAGTCGCAGATCGGTCCGTTGGACGTGAAGGTCTTCGTCCCATTGATCCGGAAGCCGCCTTCTTCTCTGACGGCGGTCGTGCTCAAGGCAGTGAGATCGCTGCCGTGGTCCGGCTCCGTGAAGGCGCCGCTCGAGATCGCTTCGCCTCCGGCGTGGGCGGGCAGGTACTTCTTCTTCTGCTCTCCGCTGCCGAAGCGGAGAATCATCTCTGCCGAGGAGTCCGCGTGCGTCAGAGCGACTCCGAGACCCGAGTCGTGGCGACAGAGCGCCTCCGCCACCAGCGCGTTCTCCAGGACGCCGTACCCCTGGCCTCCGTACTCCTCCGGGTAGTGGAGGCCGACGAAACCGAGCTCGCAGGCCTTCTTCCACAACTGCCGGGGGAAGCTGTGGGCTCTCTCGTGTTCGAGGGCGACCTCCCGCGTGAACTCCCCCTTCGCGAACTCCTCCGCCGCCTGCTGAATCGCCTTCTGCTCCGCGCTCAGATAGAAATCCATCTTCCTTCTCCGCTAGGAAAAACCTCGCTCTCCACGCTTCCGGAGAGCCGCCGCAATCAGGAAAGCAACTGCCCCACG
>JACRCS010000597.1 GCA_016218905.1 Deltaproteobacteria bacterium | reverse complement strand
GGCCTGTTCGATATCGTTCAACTCGATCACGAAAGGGCTTTGTCTCGGCATCGCTCCCTCCTCTGCAAGGGAAGGATACCAGACGACGCCCAGAATCGTCATGACAATACGTCACCGTATTTATGAAAAGGACCACTTAGGCTTCTGTTTTCGATGGGAAGAAGCCGCCGCTCCAATCCTCGTAATCGGGCCTCCTACCCTTCATGGAGGCCAGAAAGGTAATAAAGCAAGGACGTCCCGTCCCCCCACCCCGTACCGTCCGGCCCGAGTCCATCGAGGTGCCGGTCTTGACCGTTCTGGACCGACAGGACACCGTCGCGACTCCAGCTACGGTGATCCCGTTTCTCCGAACGCTGCGCTGCCCGAAGAACCGGCTGCTCTGGTTCTCGGGCGAAACCGGGACCTCCTTGCGCCACGTCGGGCCGCTGGTCGGGCAAGGCGCCCACGCCTCCCTCTGGCCGAGGATCATGGCGTGGGTGGGCGATCCGGAGCGGAGGGAAGAGACCCCTTCGCCGAGCCGGACGAAACGAGACCGCGTCGCGGAATCGGATCGACGGATCGGCGCGAAAGAGCTTACCCGGCGCGCATGAGCTTCAAGTGCTCGGCTGCCTGCTTCAGTCCGCCCTCTCCTTTCTCCCAGGTGGTCTTGCCGTCTCGATTGGCGTCTCGTCCCTCGAGGATCGCGAGCGTCAGTTCGTGGACCCGGTTGGACAGCGCGGCGGTTTCCCCGGGCTCGGCGGAGGTCCTCAGCTTCTTGGCGACCTCCACGGCCTCCTTCGACCACTCCTCCACGTTCCTCATGGCCCTTTCGACGTGTTTCGCGTGTTGCGCGGCACCGGCGGGAGCGTCGGGCGCTTTGGCCGCCAATCGGACGCGCTCGATGATGCCTCGGGCCGCCTGGAGCTCGCCGTACCCCGTCCCGGGGCCCGACCTCTCGGCAGAAGGATCGAGCGCGTGGATGACGTGGCCCGCGTGCTTCTTCACCTCCTCGGTCTTACCCCGGCTGGCGACGAGGAACTTCGAGTGTTCGGCGGCTCTTGCCGCCTCCGTTTCGGCGAGGGGCAAGAGGCCCTGCCCGCCGGGAGTATCGATCCCCTGGATCAACACGTGTCCCAGGTGGGCCTCGTAGCCCACGATTTCAGGAGGCACCGCCCCTGCGGATCCGGCCAGGAACCCCAGGGCACCGGCGATGACATAGGCTCTCAGAGAGTGCGCGCTCATGTTCGTCCTCCGATTCGCCACTGAATGGGTGGAAGTGATCGCACATCTTGAAACCGTAGGGCTGCGATGGGGTTCCGCGCAATGAACCGCGCCGAGCGCCGGCCTGGCGCTGTCGTCGGGACAGCCTGCCCAAAAGTGGAAGGAAACTTCCCACCCGGCGCCCCTCGCTTCCCTCTGCCACCCCACGCTCCGGTCGCCTAAGGCCGCTCCCCGACTCGCCTTTTCCTTCCTCTCGCTCCCGCCCGCCGGCGCGACTTCGCTCACGGGCATGCTTTGTGCTGCCCCATCCGGGTCGGCCAGCTTCGGCCGAGCTCATTCCATGGAGTGCATAGGCGAAGGAGGGAACCATGGCGAGGTGCTTTCGAGTTGCTCTGGCGGCCTTGGCCCTGAGCGCGATGGCCTCGGTCGCCGGCCAGGCGTGGGCCGTCACGTACGACGCCACCGCCGAGTTCAGCGTACTTGACGGGACTCCCAACGGGGTGTGGTCCTACGGCTGGATGCCCACGGACTTCTCCTCCTTCAACGCCTATACGAAGGGGGAAGAGGGCGGGATCTTCCGGCAGTGGTTCACACCGGGAATGTCCGGTGACAACACGCCGAACGTCTCCGTCAACAAGACCCACAGCGAGTGGTACGGGGTGGGCCCGGGTCAGCTGACGATACACCCAGGGCCGGGAAACCTGCCTTCCATCCTCCGATTCACCGCGCCGGTCGACGGCTCGTACGACGTGGTCGGCCGCTTCTTCCCGGGCGACAGCGGCACGATGCAGGTCGGAGTTCGCCAGGGCGGCTCCTGGCTCTGGCAGGCGACCGATCAGGGCAGCTTCGACCTCGACCCCGTCCTCTCGGCCGGCGACACCCTCGACTTCGCGGTGTACGGCGGCCACGGCTGGGGGAACACCCCCTTGGCCCTCACGATCTCGGCCCCGGTACCGGAACCCACCACGGCGCTGCTCCTGGGCGCGGGGCTCCTCGGCCTGACGGGGCTCTGCCGAAGGAAGAAGCGCGGCTGACCCGTAGCGGCCGGCGCACGGCGCACGGCGCACGGCCCCAGTGCCATTGCCCGACTCTTGCGCATCCATGCGCCGCCCACAGGATGGGGGCACCCCAGGAGAGCACGGAGGCTCGAGATCTGCGCCGGCCACGACCCTTCGGGTGTGCTTGCTCCTCGGCAGCGGCCTCGCCCGGCGTGCTGGGAGTCGGAAGGCTGCGAAAGACGAAGACCTGACCTTCAGATCCGGCGGGAGGCGGAGCAGACACCTCCCGGCCGCTGAACGCCCTGGACGAGGTCGGCCGGTTCGAAGGACTTCAGAACCGCTCGAAGTCCGGATCGTCCCGCTCGATCGTCGGGCGGAGACCGGTATCGGCCGAGTCGGGCCGGCCTGCAGGAGGTTTGCCGCTCAGGCCGCTCCCGAGCGATCCGGAGCCGGACGCGCTACGCTTTGCGGGCGAGCGGCGCGCCGCGGTGTCCGGCCGAAGCGCCTCGTTCTCGACCTCGAAGAACGCGATCGCCGTCTGGAGCTGGTCGGCTTGCCCGGAGAGCTCCTCCGCCGCCGCGCTCATTTCCTGGGAGACGGAAGCGTTCTGCTGGATGACGACGTCCAGCTGCTGGATCGCTCGATTGATCTGCTCTGCCCCGCCGTCCTGCTCTCGCGACGCCGCACTGATCTCCTGGACGAGCTCGGCCGTGTTCTGCACGTCCGGGAGGATCTTGGAGAGAAGGTCTCCGGCGAACACCGCGATCTCCACGCTCGCCCGCGACAGCTCGGTGATCTCTCCCGCCGCTCGCTGGCTTCGTTCGGCCAGCTTTCGAACCTCCGAGGCGACCACCGCGAAGCCCTTCCCGTGTTCGCCCGCGCGTGCGGCCTCGATGGCCGCGTTGAGCGCGAGGAGGTTCGTCTGCCGGGCGATCTCCTCGATGATGGAGATCTTGGTGGCGATCTGCTTCATGGCGTCTACCGTTTCTTTCACGGCTTCGCCGCCCTTCTCCGCGTCCGAGGCGACCTTGACCGCGATTTTCTCGGTCTGGCTGGCGTTGTCGGCGTTCTGACGGATGTTGGCGCTCATCTGCTCCATGGAGGACGAGACCTCCTCGACCGAAGAAGCTTGTTCGGACGCGCCGTGGCTCATGGTCTGAGCTGAAGAGCTGAGATGCTCGCTACCCGCCGCCACGTTGGCCGCAGCTCCCTTCACCTCCTTCACCACCGCCGGGAGCTTGTGGACCATCAAGGCCATGGCCCGCATCAGCTCGTCCTGCTCGCTGCGCTGGGGCACTTCGATCCGGAGATTGCCGTGCGCGATCTCCTGGGCCACTTTCGTGACCTTCCCCATGGCGTCGATCAGCACGTTCAAGTTCTCCTTGATTGGGCTGAAGTCTCCGCTGTAAGCCTCGGTGATCTTCGGCGGGACGTCGCCCTTGCTGATTCGGTCGATGTAGCTGGCCGCCACCTGAAGCGGCCCGATGACCGCGTCGAGCGTGAGATTGATGCCCTCGACGATCCGCCGGTACTCGCCCTGGTGCTTGAACGCGTCCACTCTCGTGGCGAGCCGGCCCTCCAGGGCGGCAGAGACGAGGGAGCTCACGTCGCCCACCATCGCCTTGATCCTTCCGACGCTGCGGTTGACCGATTCCGCGATCTCATGGAATCGCTCCCGTGCTTCCGCGGTGTCGGAGTCTCCAGCCGCGACCGAGACGGTGAAGTCCAGATCCCCCTGGGCGAGCCGATCCATGCTTCCGATGAGGTTTCGGACCTGATCGTCTTGGAAACCCGCGACTTTGGACGCGAGCCTCGCCGCCTCCTTGACCGCCGTCCGATCCTGGATCACCTCGAAGGCGCCGATGGTCGCGCCGCTCCGGTCCCTCACCGGCACGGCCGAGAAAAGAACGTCCAGCTTCGTCCCGTTGGGGTGCGCGTCGGTCTCGGAGATCGCTTCCCGCCCCGTCTGCATGGCCTGGGCACAGGCGCACTTCCCCGTCCGACACTCGGAACTGCGGAAATGCTCGTAACACTTCGTCCCGAGCACGTCGGCCTTGGCTCGCCCGAGAAGGGCCGCCCCCGCTGCGTTGACGTACCGGATCGAGAACTCCCGATCCACGACCAGGGCGGGCGCCGGCATCGTGTCGAGGAAACCGAGGACCCCGTCGAGCGTCCGATTGAAACCGGTTACGATCTCACGGTAGCCCCCCTGAAAAGCTTCGGCCTCTCCCCGGGAGTCGAGCCGCCCCTCCACCGCCGCCTCGGTTAGCGCGCCCGTCTCGCAGACGAGCCTGCGGAGGGTCTCGACCACCTCCCCAACCGCGGCGGCCAACATCCCGATCTCGTCCTGGCGGTCGGAGTGGACGGTGCAGGTGAGATCGCCCCGGGCGACCCGCCCGAGGTCCTCATGGATGGCCAAGACGGGATCGAGGACCGCCTTTCGGAGGAGGACGGTCCCGGCCACGGCGGCGGACCCGAAGCCCGCCAGGAGGAGCAGGAAGTTCATGAGGAAGCCTCTGCGGGCGGCGGCGAGGTACTGTGAGGCGTCCGCGTCGATCAACAGCACCCCTGCCGTCTCCCCCGCGGCATCCTTGAACGGGCCCCGGGCGACGAACCGGGTTCCGTGGGAGGTCTGCGCCTCCGAGACCTTCAGCTCTTCCAGCCCTCCCCCGAGGTCCAGGGTGCGAGCCGCCTCCTCCGCCAGCTTGGGTTGTGTCGCGTGGAGAAGGGAGAACTTGCCGATCTCCTCGCCCCTGACTTCCGCGGCCTTGCTCCGGACGTAGTCCTTTGCCAGGAAGATCGAGGCGTCGTGAGTCGTCAGTTGCTTGAACCGACTGAAGATATGGTCGATTTCCTGGCCGACCTCGATATAGCCGATGAAGGCTCCCCGGTGGTGGACGGGCTGGATGGTACGCAGCGAGAAGAAGTTCTTTCCCAGCTCGATCCCGGCGGCGAGGGCGCCGGTCTGCTGCGCTTTCAGAAACGTGACGCGCTTCAGCGGATCTCCGAACTGCTCGGGCTTGTGGACCCTCAACAGCACGTTCCCGTCGGGCTGGATGAAGTAGAGATGAGTGATCATGAAGCGAGACTTCAGGTCGTCGAACATCGGCTTGGCCGCCGCAAGGAGCCCGTTCCGGTCCTTGGTCGAAAGCAGCCGCAGGAGCTCTTCGTTACGGACGATCGCGCCCAGGGTCTTGGCCAGTGCTTCCTTGTCGGTCTCTATGCAGGAGAGGAACACGTTGAACGAGATGCCGAGCTTCTCGTCCATGGCTCCCCTGAACCGAGCCTTCTCCCCGCGGTAGCTGACCACCGAGAAGAAGGCGATCAGGACGCCCAGGATGAGAAAGGTCGAGGCCAGAACCTTTGCCTTGATCGACCGGGTGAGCTTCATGAACCCTCCTCTAGCTTCGTGTTCTGCGGTGCTGGGGTGCTGGTACGGAATTCCTCGGAGCTCAGCGACGTCCGGAGCTCCTGTCTCACGGCCTGGCTACGCGTCTGCGGGAGTTCTCTGGATGTGGGCAGTTCTGCTGTGCTGGTGGATCTCTCCAAACCGATCACGGCCTCGAACGGCTCCTCGACCTCCCACCGCGAAGCCCGAGAGGTCCGGACGCGGCTTCAAAACTACGTATCGTTTTGGCCCTGGGCACTCTTGAGCCCTTGTGAACTCAACTGCGGCACGGACGGCGTGTCTCATCGGCCGTCTCAGGCGCTCAAACGGGGTGCCGAAAAACCCCTTCCGTGGTTTTTCAGCGACCCCTGGCGTTCTTCCACGCGTCCGAGTTGGGAAAAAGAGCGGACAGTACTTGTCCTTGCCGAAGTCCCGGATGGAGCACCTAGCCCTTGTCCGGGGCCGTGAGCCAGGCGACGAAGGTCGCCGCGGCCTCGGCAGGTTGCACCGCCGGAGCCGGGAGCGAAGGGACCCGCCGGTTCGACGGGTCCTGAGGAAGACCGGAGGGGCGGCACGATCCGCCGGCACAGGGCAGGCCGGACGGACCGCACCGTTTCAGTACGGAAGCTTCTACAACTGCGCCGTAAACGCCTTCTTCTTCCGGTGTTCGAGCTTGTTCAGGGCGTGGACGAAGGCCTTGGCCGAGGCGACGACGATGTCCGTGTCGGCCGCCTGCCCGTTGGCCATGGTGCCGTCCTCCTCGATCCGGACGCTCACCTCGGCCTGTGCGTCGGTGCCGCCGGTGATCGAGTTGATCGAGAAGTTCACGAGGCGCGGGGTCTTGCGCGTGAGCTTCTTGATGACCGTAAAGGCGGCGTCCACCGGGCCGTCGCCGAAATCCGCTTCCTGGCGCACGATTCCGTCAATCTCCATCTGGACCGTGGCCGTGGGCACGGTCACCGTGCCGGAGTTCACGTTCAGGTAGACGAGACGGAAGCGGTCCGGAAGCCGGAGGATCTTCTCTGCGATGAGGGCGTCGATGTCCTCGTCGTAGACGACCTTCTTCTTGTCCGCCAGGTCCTTGAAGGCCTGGAAGGCAGTGTTCAGCTGCTCGTCGCTCAGTTCGTAGCCGAGCGCGACCACCTTCTCTCGGAAGGCGTGGCGTCCCGAGAGCTTTCCCAGCACGAGCGCGTTCGTCGGCACGCCCACGGACTGCGGCGTCAGGATCTCGTAGGTGAGCTTCTCCTTGAGCACCCCGTCCTGGTGGATGCCGGACTCGTGCGCGAAGGCGTTGGCGCCGACGATCGCCTTGTTGGGCTGCACGGGCAGGCCGCTGACGAGGCTCACGAGGCGGCTCGTCGGGTAGAGGTGCTCGGTGGCAATGTTCGTCTGGGTGACGAAGCTATCGGGCCGGGTGCGCAGCACCATCACGAACTCTTCGAGCGACGTGTTCCCCGCCCGCTCGCCGATGCCGTTGATCGTGCACTCCACCTGGCGGGCGCCCGCCTGAACCGCGGCTACCGAGTTCGCCACCGCGAGGCCGAGGTCGTTGTGGCAGTGGACCGAGACGACTGCTTTGTCGATGTTCGGCACCCGGTTCATGAGGCTCGCGATCATCACCCCGAACTCGGAGGGCACGGCGTAGCCAACCGTGTCGGGGATGTTCACCGTCGTGGCGCCGGCCTCGATCACCGCCTCGACCACCCGGCAGAGGAAGTCGAGGTCGCTCCGCACCGCGTCCTCGGCGGAGAACTCGACGTTGGACGTGTAGCGGCGGGCGTACTTGACGGCCTCCACTGCTTGCTCCAAGACCTCGTCCGGGCGTTTCCGGAGCTTGTGCTTCATGTGGATCTCGGAGGTGGCGAGGAAGGTGTGGATCCTCGGGTTCGCACCTCCCTTCAACGCCTCCCAGGCCCGGTCGATGTCCTCCTTGCCCGCCCGCGCGAGCCCCGCCACCTGCACGCCTCTCACCCGCTCGGCGATCAGCTTGACCGCCTCGAAGTCGCCCTGGGACGAGATGGGAAAGCCCGCCTCGATGACGTCGACCCGGAGGCGCTCGAGCGCCTGCGCGATGCGCAGCTTCTCCTCCGTGTTCATGGACGCGCCGGGCGACTGCTCCCCGTCCCTCAGGGTCGTATCGAAGATCGTGACGGTGCTCATAGGGCCTCCGTGGGAATCGGTTATCGGTCGTCGGTCCTCGGTAAAAACTGAAAACCGAAAACTGAAAACCGAAAACTAGTTCTTCGTCTTATCCACCAACCGCCCCTCCTTGAGCCACGGCATCATGGCGCGGAGGCGCTCGCCGACGGCCTCGATGGGGTGCTCCTGGCCCTTCCGGGCCAGGGCGCTGAAGACCGGCCGATTGGCCTTGTTCTCCAGGATCCACTCCCTCGCGAAGGCGCCGGTCTGGATCTCGTTCAGGATCTTCTTCATCTCCGCCTTGGTCGCCTCGTTGACGACGCGGGGCCCGCGGGTGAGGTCGCCGTACTCGGCGGTGTTCGAGACCGAGTAGCGCATGTTCGCGATCCCGCCCTCATAGATGAGGTCGACGATCAGCTTCGTCTCGTGGAGGCACTCGAAGTACGCCATCTCCGGGGCATACCCGGCCTCGACGAGCGTCTCGAAACCGGCCTGGATGAGGGCGGAGATGCCGCCGCAGAGGACCGCCTGCTCGCCGAAGAGGTCGGTCTCGGTCTCCTCGCGGAAGTTCGTTTCGATGACCCCGGCCCGCCCGCCGCCGACGCCGCAGGCGTACGCGAGGGCGACTTCCTTCGCGTTCCCGGAGGGGTTCGCCGCCACGGCGATGAGGCAGGGGACGCCGCGTCCCCGCTGATACTCGGCCCGCACGAGGTGACCGGGGCCCTTCGGGGCCACCATGAAGACGTTCACGCCCTTTGGGGGCACGATCTGGCCGAAGTGGATGTTGAAGCCGTGGGCGAAGGCGAGGTAGTCGCCCTCCTTGAGGCCGAGCGCGATGTCGCTCTTGTAGACGTCTCCCTGGAGCTCGTCGGGAAGGAGCACCATGATCACCTGCGCCTTGGCGGCAGCCTCGGCCGTGGGCATGACGGTGAAGCCGGCCGCCCGAGCCTTCTCGGCCGACGGCCCGTCGGGCCGCAGCCCCACGACCACGTCGAAGCCCGAATCCCGGAGGTTGTTCGCGTGAGCGTGCCCCTGGCTCCCGTAGCCGATGATGGCGATGGTCTTGGACTTCAAGAGCTCCAGGTCGGCGTCTTTTTCGTAGTAGATCTTCATGGGGTCCTCCTTGTGGTGATCAGTGATCAGTAATCAGGAATCAGGAATCAGTAATCAGTGATCAGGAATCACTTCGTGGTCGCTGATCGGCCGCCGATATTCTCGAGACTCCCGATCACCGGGTCTCCCGATCACCGTGCCTACACCGCCACGCTCTGGATCCCCCGAGGCATCGCCACCTTGCCCGTGCGCACGATCTCCTTGATGCCGAGGGGGCGCAGGAGCTCGAGGAGCGCGCGGATCTTGCCCTCGTCTCCCGTCATCTCGACGGTGTAGGTCTTCGGCGCCACGTCGACGACCTTTCCGCGGAAGATGTCGACGAGCCGCAGGAGCTCGGGCTTCGTCTGCTCCGAGGCGTTCACCTTCACGAGGACGAGCTCCCGATCCAGGTACTCGCCCTCGTGCAGGTCCGTCACTTTGATCACGTTCACGAGCTTGTGGAGCTGCTTCAGGATCTGCTCGATGATCTGGTCGTCGCCCCGCGTGACGATCGTCATCAGGCTCGTCGAGGGCTCCTGCGTCTCCGCGACCGAGAGGCTGTCGATGTTGAAGCCGCGGCCGCTGAAGAGGCCGGCGACCCGGGCGAGAACGCCGAACTCGTTCTCCACGAGCACGGATATCGTGTGCTTCATCACCTGCTCCTTAGTGTCCCGTCTGGGTAGTCCTTGCCTGTTTCAGCCCCTGCGCGGCCGAACGGCGCTGATTCGCCGCCGTTCGGCCTGTGGGTCGTAGCGCGACCTGACCGCACGGGACACTAGACCAACAGCATCTTGGTCAGCGGGGCCCCAGCCGGGACCATCGGGTAGACGCCCTCCTCCGGGTCCACCCGGAAGTCCATGATCACGGGGCCGGGGTGGGCGAGCCCCTTCTCGATCACCGGCCGCACTTCATTCGGGACCGTCGCCCGCAGGCCCAGGGCACCGTAGGCCTCCGCGAGCTTCACGAAGTCGGGCGCGAACTCCATCCGCGTGTGGGAGTAGCGCTTCTGGTAGAAGAGCTCCTGCCACTGCCGGACCATCCCGAGGAAGCCGTTGTTCAGGATCGCGATCTTCACGGGCAGGTTGTACTGCACCGCCGTGGCGAGCTCCTGGATGTTCATCTGGATCGAGCCGTCGCCGGCGATGTCGATGACGGTCTTCTTCGGAAACGCCGCCTGGGCGCCGAGCGCCGCCGGGAAGCCGTAGCCCATCGTCCCGAGTCCGCCGGACGTCACCCAGCAGCGCGGGTGCTCCAGGTTGAAGAACTGGGCGGCCCACATCTGGTTCTGTCCCACCTCCGTGGCGACGATGCAGTCGCCGCCGGTCGCCTCCCGGAGCTGCTCCACGACGTACTGCGGCTTGATGACGTCGCCGTTCTGGCGGTAGCCGAGCTGGTGCGTATCGCGCCAGACCTCGATCTCCCGGTGCCACTCGGCCAGGTGCTCGCCCCGGTGGGCCCACTCCTCTCCGCGGACGAGGCTCAGCACCTTCTTGAGCACGTGCTTTACGTCACCGACGATGGGGACGTCCACCTGGACGTTCTTCGAGATGGACGTGGGATCGATGTCGATGTGGATGATGTGGGCGTTGGGCGCGAACTCGTCGATCTTCCCCGTCACCCGGTCGTCGAAGCGGGCGCCGACGGCGATCAGGAGGTCACAGTGGGTGACGGCCATGTTGGCCGGATAGGTGCCGTGCATCCCCAGCATCCCCAGGAAGAGGGGATCGGAACCGGGCACCGAGCCGAGGCCCATGAGCGTGGTGGTCACGGGAAGCTGGAGGAGGTGCGCGAACTCCGTCAACTCCTTCGAGGCGTTGGCGATGACGGCGCCGCCCCCGGCGTAGATGAGCGGGCGCCGGGCGCCGTGGAGGGCCTTCACGGCCTTCCGGATCTGACCGATGTGGCCCTCGTAGGTCGGGTTGTACCCCTTGAGCTTCGCCGCCTCGGGGTAGACGTACTCGGTGCGGCCGCTGATCACGTCCTTCGGCAGGTCCACCAGGACGGGCCCGGGCCGGCCGGAGCTGGCGAGGTAGAAGGCCTCCTTGATCGTGCGCGCGAGGTCCTTCACGTCCTTGACGAGGAAGTTGTGTTTCGTGCAGGGCCTCGTGATCCCGACGATGTCCGCCTCCTGGAAGGCGTCGTTCCCGATGAGGGCGGTCGGCACCTGGCCCGTGAAGACGACGATGGGTACCGAGTCCATGTAGGCGGTGGCGAGGCCGGTGACGAGGTTGGTGGCGCCGGGGCCGGAGGTGGCGATGCAGACGCCCACCTTGCCGGTGGCGCG
>JACRCS010000596.1 GCA_016218905.1 Deltaproteobacteria bacterium | reverse complement strand
TCCCAGACCGGGACGAGGAGCACCGGCGCGCGGGCGTGGCGCACGAGAGCGTGGGCGGTGCTCCCCAGCACGACCTCCTTGAGGGGGCTCCAACCCCGCGTCCCGAGAACGATCAGGCTGACCTCCTCGGACGCCGCCCTCTCGAGGATCACCTTCCGACCGTGCCCCCGCGCGATCTCGAACCGAGCGTCTGGGCACCCGGCGTTGCGCAGAGCCTCCACGTGGTCCGCCAAGCGGTTGCGGTCCTCCTCCTCGAAGGCGGCAGGAATCTCAGGGGCGAGGTGCTCCCACACGATCTCCTGGTTGACGTGCAACATGAGCACCCGGTGTGCAGAGGGGCAGAAGCCGCGCACGACGTCGAAGGCCCTTCGCGCCGCCCCAGAGAAGTCCGTCGGGAGGAGCACGTAGTCGAGCGCATTCGCGAAGCGCAGTGCGCAGTATCGCCCGCCCGCCTTGTCCATGAGACCCATCCGGAGAACGAGCACCGGGATGGGCGAGTTCTCGGCGACCCGCGCGGCCGTGCCGCCGAGGAGAGACTCGGCGATCGCCCCGCGCCCGTGGGAGGCCAGAACGATCAAGTGGCTTCCCTTTCTTCTGGCCGCGTCGACGATCTCGAACCAAGCGATTCCGCGTGCGAGCTCGACCTCCACCTTGTAGCCATGCTCCCGCAGCCGGCTCGCCCTTGTCGCGAGTTCGGGCTCCTCCCGGAGGGCGAGGGACTCGTCGAGGCCGACTGAAAAGCGGGTCTCGGCGACGTGCAGCAGCGTCACGTCGCGCACGCCGAGGGCCCCGAGCTGCCCCGCGCACTCGAGGAGGTGGTCCGAGGCCGGGGAGAGATCCGTGGCGACCAGCGCCTTCTCGAACATGCCGCCTTCGCTCTACGCCCTGACGGGTACGCCCTGCGGCGTGAAGTGCTTCAGCTTCATCCGGAGCGCTACGTTCACCAGCGCGATCAGAACCGGCACCTCGACGAGCGGCCCGATCACGGCGGCGAAGGCCTCCCCGGAGTCGATCCCAAAGACTGCCACGGCCACGGCGATCGCCAACTCGAAGTTGTTCGAGGCGGCCGTGAAGGAGAGCGTTACCGTCTGCCCGTAGGGCGCCCCGACCTTCCGGCTCATCCAGAAGGAGACGAAGAACATCACGAGGAAGTAAATCGTCAGCGGGATCGCGATCCGCACGACATCCAACGGGAGTTGGACGATGTACTCGCCCTTCAGGCTAAACATCACGAGGATCGTGAAGAGGAGCGCGACCAGGGTGATCGGGCTGATCTTCGGGATGAACTTCTTTTCGTACCACTCGCGGCCCAGGGTCTTCAGCCCGATGAAGCGCGAGATCATGCCGCCCAGGAACGGGATGCCGAGGTAGATGAAGACGCTCTCGGCGATCTGGCCGATCGTGACGTCGACGGCCGAGCCCTGGAGCCCGAGCCTCGGCGGGAGCCAGGTGATGAAGAACCAGGCGTACACCGAGAAGAAGAGGACCTGGAAGATCGAGTTGAAGGCCACGAGCCCGGCGCAGTACTCCGTGTCGCCCTTCGCGAGGTCGTTCCACACGATGACCATCGCGATGCAGCGGGCGAGGCCGATCATGATCAGCCCGACCATGTAGTGGGGGTAGCCGCTGAGCAGCGCGACCGCGAGCACGAACATGAGGATCGGCCCCACGACCCAGTTCTGAACCAGCGAGAGGCCGAGCACCTTCCCGTTCCGGAAGACCTGCGGCAGCTCCTCGTAGCGCACCTTCGCGAGGGGCGGGTACATCATCAGGATCAGCCCGATGGCGATGGGAATGTTCGTCGTCCCCACCTGGAAGGCGTTGATCACGTCCTTCACGCCGGGGAAGAAGTACCCGCCGCCGACCCCGACGAACATCGCGAGGAAGATCCACAGTGTCAGATATCGGTCGAGGGACGAGAGCTTCTTCGCAATGCCCTGGGCCATGCTCAATCTCCTTCGGAAAGCAGATCTTCGACCCGGCTCCGGATGGAATCCCGCACGCGCCGGAAAAAATCGAGAACCTCTTCTGGAGGGCCTGTGACCTGCGCCGGATCCGGTAAAGGCCAGTGGCGCCGCTCCCGCACCTTTCCAATGAACACGGGGCAGGACTCCCTCGCTTCGCCGCACACCGTGATCAGAAGGTCAATGTCGCCGCCGAGGAACTCGTCCACGGACTTCGAGCGCTGACGGGAGATATCCACGCCGGCCTCCGTCATGACCTGAACGGCCAGAGGGTTCAACCCCTGGGGATCCGTCCCGGCGGAAAGCGCCGTGAACCGCTCGTTGCCGAGGTGCCGGAGCCACCCCTCGGCCATCTGGCTACGGCAGGAGTTCCCCGTGCAGAGGAACAGGACCTCTTTCTTCGCCACGATCGCCTCACGCCGCTGAGCGGCTGCCGCAGAGGGCTTCCCGGTTGGCCGCGGCCGCTCTCTCCCGGACGCGACGCGCTTCCGGGTTCGACTCCGCCGCCAGGCGTACCGTGCTCAGAAGGCCCTGAACCAGTGGAGACGGGGCGGGATTGAAGCGGTAGTTCTTCCAGACCCCCGCCTTCATCGAGACTACGAACCCCGCGTCTTCGAGTAGCTGCAAGTGGCGAGAGACGGTCGACTGCGCGAGGCCCACGGCCTCCTGGATCTCGCAGGAGCAGAGATCCCGATCCTCGAGCATCCAAAGCATCTTCAGGCGGGAGTCGTCGCCGATCGCCTTCAACGCCTTGAGCAGATCTTCCACGAGCACCTCCCCAGCTCAGTACATCGCTATCCGCAAATATCCGTCTCGAAACTGCCCTACGCATTGCCTATTGTCAATGGCTATATCGCGTACTATACATGCCGCCCAGAGCAGCCATCGCGCCCGCGGCGGAGTTCCTTGGGCGCCAAGACCGGCATCGGCGCCTCTACAGCATGCCCACAGGTGGGAAGGACGAGGGCGAGTCCTCAGGGCGTGGGCAGGGCGCGTGCAGATCGTGGAGGTCTTCGAAGATGACCGTGAAGGTGCACCTACCCAGAATCCTGTCGAACCTCCTCAAGGGGAACATCGACCTGGAGGTGGAGGGCGAGACCGTCCGCGACTGCCTCAAGCAGGCGGTGGAAGGCAAGCCGAGGCTCATGCACGAGCTCTTCTTCGGGACGAGCGGCGACACTCTGACGGAGACGGCCAAGCTGAGGTCGGTTGTCACGGTCAAGATCAACACCCGAGAGGTTTCGTCCAAGATCCTCGAGGCCGCAGTCCGAGACGGAGACAACCTCGAGATCAAGCTCCACCTGGGGTGATGAGTCGGGCGCGATGATGGCTAGTTGAGCCATTCCGAGGACCGGCGGGTGACACGGGGCGAGCGGCCCCCTCTGGGGAGAGACGCTCTCACCCCGGCTGAGGAGAGGAGAAATGGGCAACCAGGAATTCTGCTGCGACGCGGCTGCGGCGCGGGCCATCAGAAAGCTGACGCTGTCCGACGGCGGCCAGGTCGGTATCGTGAACCTCGAGGGCATCCTGCAGGACGTGGCCGCGCTCGGGCTCACGGAGCAGGACGCGATCGCGAAGGAGCTCTGCGCGCGCGTCGAAGCCCGAAACTACGTGCCGAGGGGGTATGAGGGCGAGTACTCCGGGGCGCTCCTGGCCGAGTACAACCGGCGGAACGCCAAGTTGGGCGCCTAGTGCTCCGATCCATGGGGAGGACGTCCGGCAAGCGCGGCGACGCATCAGGCTGTGGCGGCCCGCCCACTCGGCCCAGATTTTTCTTTGACGGGGTCGCGCGGTTCCATTACTGTTCGGGCATGAATACGATCAGCGGCGGCGCGGCCAGAGACGCGAAGGTGCTCACCTGGAGGGCCGAGATCCTCAAGGCCATGGCGCAACCCACGAGGCTCGCCCTCCTCGAGTTCCTCCGGAAGGGGGAGGAGTGCGTCTGCCGGATCTGCCCGGCTCTCGGGGGAAACCAGCCGAACATCTCCAAACACCTCGCACTCATGAAGAAGGCCGGAGTCCTCGATTCGCGGCAGGAGGGCACCATGACCTTCTACTGGATCAAGGACACGCGCGTCTTCGAGATCCTGGATCTGGTAGACGAGATGATCCGGAGGGAGGCGCGAGAACGGTTGAAGGTTGCGGGTTGAGCCGGGGCAGGGCCCCTTTTTTGCCATATTTCATCGCCATGTGTTCATATAGTGGAGGACTAGGAAATGCGAAGGCGAATTGTGGACTGGATCGCTTGGTTCGCCTGGGGGGCGGCAGGGGCATGCCTGCTCGCCACCAGCACAGGCGCTCTCGAGCCCTCCGCCACCCCGCCCGCCCGGAACCCCACCGTTCTCCTCATCACCACGACTGACGACTGCCAGTGCACCCTCGACCGATGCCTGGTCGGGCGGCACGAAGCGGAGAAGTTCGTCCGGGGCAACTCGACGAAGTTCGAGCTGCGGGTCGTCGACATTATCAAAACCCCGTCCGTGGTCCGACAGTACAGGGTGCTCTATACCCCGGTGGCGCTTCTGCTGGACCGCACTGGCAAGACCGTGGCCCGTTTCGAGACGTTCTTTTCAGAGTCTGACCTCCGGCAGGCCTGGAACCAGCACCTCTTCAAGTCCAAAGAGAGGAAACCATGAACGGACGCCTCCGGCTCGTCCTGCCCCTCCTCCTTGCGGCCGTCCTCTCCGCGGTCTTAACGGGTCGATTCGCACTCGCCGCCCGGACGACAGCCCCGACCGCTGAACCCACGAGCGCGGCGCGAGCGGCGCAGGCCGCCCCGGTACAGACCAAGAAGGTGACGTTTCTGGAGCTCGGGAGCGTCGGCTGCCGGCCCTGCGACGCGATGCAGCCAGTGATGGAGTCCGTGCGGCAGAAGTACGGAAGGCAAGTCGAAGTCATCTTCCATGACGTGCGAAAGAACCCCCGGGTCGCCGAGCAGTACCGAGTCCTTCTGATCCCGACGCAAGTTTTCCTCAATGCGGAGGGCCGAGAGGCCTTCCGTCATGAAGGATTCCTGGCGCTGAACGATGTCGAGCAGGTCCTCTGGCGGTTGGGGGTCAGGTGATGAACGGCGGGCCGAGACGAGGGTGAAGACTGCCGTGCTCCTGCTGGTTCTAGCCTGGTCTGGTGGAGCATGGGCCCTGGGAGTTGGCGATGTCGCGCCCGACTTCCGCTTGAAGGACCTGGAGGGAAGGGAGCGGACGCTCTCGGAACTTCGGCAGGGAGCGTCTCTGCTGCTCGACTTCGGGAGCGTCTATTGCGTGAGCTGCCAGGAAACCCGGCGGGGGCTCGAAAGGTTTCGGCGGAAAGGGAAAAGCCGGGGCATCCGGGTCGTGGCCGTCAACGTCGACCCTCCGAAAGCGGCCAAGGCGAGCCGTTCGGTGGCTCGGGGCTTACGCCTGGAGTTTCCCGTGCTTCTCGACGGGAAGGGCGCGACGGCGCGGGCCTACGGCGTCGCGCAGATTCCGCGCCTCTTTCTGATCGACGACGAGGGCATCGTACGAGCGGTCTACGAAGAACTCCCGCGCGCTCTGGAGCGAAAGGTGCTCCAGGGGCTCACACCGAAGATACCTCCGGGGAGATGAGATGCCGTACGTCGTGAGCCTTACCGAAGCCGATTGGGCCGAAATCCGCGTGATCGTCATGGATCAGGACGGGAAGGCAGCCCTCGATTTCCTGAAAACCAAGGTCGTGAAAGCCATCGAGCTGAGCCAGAACAAGTCCCTGGACGTGAGCAAAGGCCATGTTTAGGAGCACGGCGCCGGCTGCTTCCCTCCCCGGCGGCAATAGGGGCCATAGGAGCGTGACATGCTGGGTCTAGAGGCCTTCCTGGGAAACGCCCAGGCGCTCATCACGACGAACCCTTGGCTCGCGTTCGTCGCGGTGTTTCTCGGCGGCGCGCTCACCGCGTCGAATCCCTGCGTGCTGGCCATGATCCCGCTCGTCATCGGGTTCCTTGGAGGCTACGACGGGATCTCGGGGTGGAAGAAGTCCTTCGGCTTTTCCCTCGTTTTCGTCTTCGGTCTGGCGGTCAGCTTCACTGTCATGGGGATGGTCGCGGTCAGCCTCGGGCGGCTCTTCGGAGACGTAGGGAGCTTCTGGCCGTGGGTGATCGCGGCCGTCTGCCTCGCCATGGGCGCACACCTCTGGGGATTCTGGGACTTCAGCATGCCCGAGGCCCTGACCCGGTACCGACCGAAGCACGCGGGCGTGTTCGGCGCCTTCACGCTCGGCCTGCTCTTCGGCCTCGTCTCGGCTCCTTGCGCCGCGCCGATCCTGATCGTCGTCCTGACCTACGTCGCCTCCAAGGGCAACCTCCCTTACGGCTTGGCGCTTCTTTGGACCTACGCCGTCGGTCACTGCATCCTGATCGTCGTGGCCGGAACGTCGATGGGAGTCGCCAAGCGCCTCGTAGCGACCCGGGATCTCGGGCGAGCGAACCTGGTCCTCAAGAAGGCCGCCGGGCTGCTGATCACGGCAGTCGGAGTCTACATCGCGCTCACGAGTGTGTGAAGAGAGATGGAACAGCACGAACAGAATGGCTTAACGAAGGAGGGCACGGCCGACACGACTTGGTCCGCCGACTAAGAGCACTTTGCGCCGCCTGGGTAAAGAGGCTTAGAAGGGGTAGCGATGACTCCAGACACATGTACTACTGCGCCCACAAGCTAACTACCTAGACGCGACAATATAGTCAGGACCATCAAAATGAAGTGAAACGAACCATAGACGGACGGCATCTATTTCTTTCGTCTGGTGAATGGTCGCCAAGACAGCCACTGCGCGAAAGGAGAAGAGATGTTAGATTCAGAACTGTTGGCTTTCGGACAGAGGTTTCACGGGCACAAGTGCCCGGCCATGCCTATGGGGCTGCGCACCGGGCTCGCGGCGATGAAGGCTCTGGGCGTCGCGCACGCGCCCGACGGCCAGCTCATGGCGCTCGTCGAGATCGACGAGGACCACTGCGCGACCTGCTGGGCGGACGGCATCCAGGTGGCGACGGGCTGCACCTTCGGCAAGGGCAACATCCGAAAGCTCAACTACGGCAAGTGGGGCCTCACCCTCGTCGACAAGAAGACCCAGCGGGCGGTCCGAGTCGTGCCGAAGACCGAGGCCATGATGAAGAACAAAGAGTCGAAGTTCATGGAGCTTCGCAGCTCCGGGATTCCGGCCTCCGAGATCGCCGCCGAGATCGCGGACCCGCTGGTCCAGATGGTCTCGAACGCCCCGGACGAGATGCTCTTGAAGATCGGGCCGGTGGAGCCCTACGCCTGGAAGGACGCGCCCCACACCTTCGACTCGGTCGTCTGCGGTCAGTGTGGAGAGATGGTGGTCGAGCGGAACGCGCGGCTGAAGGGAGGAGCCCCCGTCTGCAAGCCCTGCTCGGGCTACGAGAAGTAGGAGGCGGCGGTGGCTCTGACCTACGTTGTGGCAGGTCTCGTGACCTTCGGGTTCACGACGGTCCTGACGATCGCGGGCGTGGGAGCGGCGTTCATCCTGATCCCCGTGTTCCTGGCCCTCGGCGTCGACCTCCACCCGGCCATGGCCACCGCCCTTCTCCTGAATGCCATCGCCATGACCTTCGCCTGCCTACGCTTCGTGCCCGCGGGGCTCGTGGAGTTCCGGACGGCGCTCCCCATGCTGATCGTCGCGACGATCCTCTCGCCGCTCGGCGCCTACACGAGCTCCTTCCTGCCGGTCGCGCTCCTCAAGTGGCTCTTCGTCGGGTTTCTGCTCTTCGCCGCTTCCATGATGCTCTTCTACCGGGCACAACCTCGGGAGGTCCATCCCTCCTGCGGGAAGCTGACCGGCTACGGCGTGTCGGTGGGCGGCGCGGCGGGGTACCTGGGGGGGCTCCTGGGCGTCGGCGGCGGGAACTTCATCGTGCCGGCGCTCGTCTGGCTCGGGTTCGACCCCAAGAAGGCGTCGGCGACGACGGCGTTCATCGTGATCTTCTCCTCCCTCTCGGGGTTCCTCGGCAAGGCGTCCATGGGGCAGCTCAACGTGGGGCTCCTCGCCTGGACGGCTGCCGGCTCGATCGCTGGCGCCCTCCTCGGCTCGTGGCTCATGCAGAAGAAGCTCCAGAGCGGCCAGGTGAAGAAGACGATCGGCGTGATCCTCTACGCAATCGCGGCGAACATGGCGTGGAAGCTCGTGGTCCACTGAGGGAGGAAGAACGATGAAGGAACTCGTGATCGAGTGGCGACATCTGGACAGCGACGGAGAGACCTGCGAGCGCTGCGGGGACACGGGCGCCGCGCTTCGAGAGACCCTGGAGGGGATGTCGGCCGAACTTCGGGAGAAGCGTGTCGAGGTTCGGTTCACCGAGACGAGGCTCGGCCCCGACCGCATCGAGGAGTCGAACCTGGTCCTGCTGAACGGGGTCCCCCTGGAGCAGTGGCTGCCCGGGGCTGTCGCGTCGGAAAACGCCTGCGGCTCCTGCTCCGACCTCCTCGGGATGGCGACGTGCTGTCGGACCGTGGAGATCGACGGGGTCACGCACGAAGCGCTGCCGCCGGACTTGATTCGGGAAGCTGTGCTCAGGGCCGCGACGATGCCCCGGGCACCCGAACAGAGCGCCACGTGAAGGCGGGGCGTCCGACGGGCGACTGGCAGCCCGATTGTTGATGGAACCAGCTTGCGGGGAGGTGTGGCATGCCGGTGTCTCTCAACGAAATCATTGGCTGAGCGACCTGAGGCGAAGACCCTCAGCCGGCAGTTAGCCGGCGCACTTTGCGCTTTCTAGACGGCACCACGGCGACAGTGACCGGTCTCACCGAGATCCTCGCGGCGCTTCACGCCGAGGGGAGGCGGGCGGACCGGGAGACGGCCGAGGAAATCATGACGAGACTGGAGGCCGGCAAGAACCACATCCCGTCTTCCCCCCTGGTCCGCAGGGAGTACGCGAGCGCCCTGCTGGACGAGTACAGGACCCACGCCGCGGAACACGACCGACCCGAGAGGAAGCGGTAGGACGGTCGGGATTGTCGACCTCGAGAGGTCGGACTGCTCAGACCCTCACGAATCAAAGGAAGAGAGAATTCATGAAGATCGAAGTCCTAGGCCCCGGCTGCGCGAAGTGCACGAAGCTCTACGAAGCGACGAAGGAGGCCGTGCAGAAGGCCGGCGTAGCGGCCGAGGTGACGAAGGTATCGGACATCGCCGAGATCATGAAGTACGGGGTCATGGCGACCCCTGCCCTAGTGATCGACGGCAAGCTTGCCTTCTCCGGCAAGGTCGCTTCGTCCACCGAAATCGCAAGACTGCTTGCCTAATGGAGCAGGCGTCCCGCCGCTCGAGGGAGGAGACGAGGATGAAGAAGGAAGTCTCGATCCGCTTCGAGACCAGTGAGGTCATCGCGCTGGAGCGCTGCCTCTCCGACCGCGACGCCGAGGAAGCGTTTCGGTTGCTCAAGGCCCTGGCGGAGAAGGTCCGGTACGCCCAAGCCACGGCTTGAAGGCCCTTCTTCGAGATGAGCGGCGCTCGTCATGGGTCAGAGTTCCTGAAGCCGACGTGAGGTTGGCGGTCCGAGCCCACTCAAAGGTGAGGAGGTGATCCATGCCTCAGCAGGCCATCATTCAGTTCGAGTACTCGAACGTCATGGATCCGAAGACGAGGGAGCTGTGCGCCCTGTCCGCTTCCGCCGCGGTCTCGTGCTCCCCTTGAACGCGCACCCACTTCGCGGGTGCGAAGAAGCAAGGCGCAAGCATGGAGGAGATCCGGCAGGCGCTCGCCATCGCGATGCTCGTGAGCGCGGGACGCGTTCGGAGCTTCGTCTTGGAGAACCTGGAGGAGGTCGGGCTCAAGCAGCAGGAAGGTGACTGAGCCCGCCCATGGCGATCTACCTCGACCACAACGCGACGACCCGGCCGGACCCGGCGGTGGTCGAAGCGGTGTCCTGGGCAATGGCGGAGGTCGCGGGCAACCCGTCGACCCTCTATGGTTCGGGCCGGCGCGCGAAGGCCTTATTGGACGAGGCCCGCTGCCAGGTCGCCGCGCTGATCGGCGCAAGGGACCCCTTGGAGGTAGTCTTCACGTCGGGAGGCACGGAGGGCGACAACCTCGCCCTCTTCGGCGTTCTCCGGGGCTCCGCGAAGCGACCGGCCCACGTCGTCACGACCATCGCCGAGCACAAGGCTGTCCTTCGGACCTGCGTCGGCCTGGAGAACCTGGGCTTCGCCGTGACCTACCTTCCGGTGGACCGCCTCGGGCGGGTCCGTTCCGAGGACGTCCGCGGCGCATTGACGGAGAACACGGTTCTCGTGTCGGTCATCCTCGCCAACAACGAGGTCGGGACCGTCAACTCCCTCCCGCAGATCGCTGAGGTCTGCCGGGAAGCGGGCGTGATCCTCCACACCGATGCCGTCCAAGCCTGCGGGAAGATCCCGGTCGACGTCGTAGCGCTCGGGGTCGATCTGCTCACGCTCTCCGGCCACAAATTCCACGGTCCTCGCGGCATCGGAGCGCTCTGGGTTCGCAGCGGGACGCGCCTAGCCCCGATGCTCTGCGGAGGGTCTCAGGAGAGAGGCGTGCGCGCCGGCACCGAGAACGTCGCCGGCGCCCACGGGCTCGGCGTGGCCGCCGAGATCGCCGGGGGGAGGCTCGCCGACGATGCCAACCGAATTCGGACCCTGCGGGACCGTCTATGGGAGGGGCTTCGCGAGGCGATTCCGGGGGTCCGAGCCAACGGCGATCTCGAGCACGGCCTCTTCAACACGCTGAACGTCTCCTTCCCGGGCAAGGAAGCTGAAGCGCTCGTCCTGGCCCTCGACCGCGAAAGCGTCGAGGTCGGGACGGGGTCGGCCTGCACCACGGGCCAGACGACCCCGTCGCACGTGCTCCTCGCCATGGGGGTGCCGCCGCACGAGGCCCGATCGTCACTGCGGTTCAGCCTGGGACGTGACAACACGGAGGGAGAGATGGAAGAGACGCTCGCCACGCTGACACGCGTCTTGCGGGCCTAGGAGCCCTTCATGCCCCTACTGTCGAAGTACGAGATCACCACCGTTCTCCCCTGCATCGCCGACACGTCGAAGCTCCGCGTCATCGCGAAGCTCGACGCCGACATCGGCGAGGCGCTTCCCTACCTGAACGCGACGATGAAGCGGGTCGTCTTCAATCCCGGCGGGAAGACGCTCACGTACAAGAAGGAAGGGATGTGCTTCACCTTCCACGAAAACGGGATCACCGCCACGAAGCTTCGGGACCTGCCCCACGCTCATGAAGAGCTCGAGGCCATGGTGGCCCAGGTGAACGACGTCTGGGAGCGCCGGGCGGAGATCACGCCTTCCTTTGAGCGGGGCGCCCAGCTCAACGCGCTCCAGCTCTACAAGGGACTCCCGGGCACGAACTGCAAGGAGTGCGGAGAACCGGCGTGCCTGGCGTTCGCGGCGAAGCTCCTCGGGGGCGAGGCCTCGGTGCTCGCCTGCACACCGCTCTTCACCCCGACATTCCGGGATAGGCGGATCGCCCTCCTCGAGCTCCTGGAGGGCGCGGGGTACGAGGTCCCGGCCGAGTTCCTGGCCTGAGCCATACGGCTGGGCGAGGCTCGGCCGACCAAGGAGAACGACCATGCAGCCTGAAAAGAACCAAGTGTGCTCCTGCTCGACCTCCTGCTGCGACGAACCGGTGGGCGGACGTACAGAGAGGGCGCCTTCCAGCGGCGGCCTGAAACGGGTCCTGCTGGTCGGGGGCGGCCTGGTCGCGTGGTGGCTCATCTATGGGCAGCTTCAGCCCTTCTCCCGGTGGCTCACGCGCCGGCTTCTCGGGCTCGAGGCAGGTACCCACCTCGGCGACGCGGTCGAGTTCTTCGCGTACGACACGCCGAAGGTGCTGATGCTCCTCGTCCTGGTCGTCTTCGGCGTCGGTATCGTGCGGTCGTTCTTCACGCCCGAGCGGACCCGAAGGGTGCTCGCCGGCAAGCGGGAGTCCCTCGGTAACGTCCTCGCCGCGGCCCTGGGCATCGTCACCCCGTTCTGCACCTGCTCCCCGGTGCCGCTCTTCATCGGCTTTGTCACGACCGGTGTCCCGCTAGGGGTCACCTTCTCCTTCCTGATCTCCGCGCCCATGGTCAACGAGATCGCGCTCGTGCTCCTTTACGGGCTGTTCGGCTGGAAAGTTGCCGCTCTCTACATGGGAACCGGGCTCGTGATCGCGATCGTCGCCGGCTGGACTCTCGGCCGGCTCAAGATGGAGCGGCACGTGGAGGACTGGGTGTACCAGATGCAGACCGGCGGTGCCGTCAAGGAAGCCGACCTGGACTGGTCCGGGAGGATCGGCTACGGGCTGGACGCCGTGAAGGACATCGTCGGGAAGGTCTGGCCGTACGTCATTGCCGGCATCGCGGTCGGCGCGGCGATCCACGGGTACGTGCCGGAGAACTTCATGGCGAGCATCATGGGCAAGGGTGCCTGGTGGTCCGTGCCGCTGGCCGTCGTCATCGGGATTCCCATGTACTCCAACGCGGCCGGCATCATCCCCGTCGTCCAGGCGCTCCTCGGGAAGGGCGCGGCGCTCGGAACGGTGCTCGCGTTCATGATGGCGGTGATCGGGTTGTCCCTGCCTGAGACCGTGATCTTGCGAAAGGTGCTGAAGCCGCGGCTCATCGCCGCCTTCATCGGCGTCGTGGGGTCCGGGATCTTGCTCGTCGGGTACCTGTTTAACGCCATTCTATGACAAGTGTCTGGATGGGCGCCCGAGGCGCCCTCGAGAGGAAAGGCGAAGGGGACAGGCACGTAAAGCAAACAGCTCACGTTCGTCAGGCTTCCGACAGGCGCTTCAGCGAGTACACCCCCGCGAGGCCGGTCACCGGTCTCGGCCGCTTCTCGTGCCGGCAGGTGAAGTGAGTCTCGAAGAGCCGGTAGCAGCGAGACACGAACTCCTTCGAGCCGATCACGCCGCTGTCCGTGAAGTAGCGCGTCCGGTAGAGGAGTCGATCTGCCGGGCT
>JACRCS010000595.1 GCA_016218905.1 Deltaproteobacteria bacterium | reverse complement strand
GGGTGCTCGGCCGATTCCGTGAGAGACGCGACATCCAGTCCAACGCCCTGTTCCAGCACGCGGCCTACTACTTCCGAGGGCTGGGGCGCAACTGACAGGATCCAGCTCGTTGGGAGCGGTGCCCCACTAGCTTCAAAACAACCCTCCCGCCTCCTCCTCTTCCTTAACCCCCGCGACGGGTGTTCGGGCTGTAAGGAGCGATCCCGATGGCCCGCAGGGAGAGCCAGAAGAACGCCTCGGCTCGGCCCACCGCGTCTGTGGACGGCCGTTCACTCGGCCCGGAGAAGAGAAGAGTTCGTCATCTGCCCCCTCTGTTTCGCTCCTCGAGGCGCGCGCGGGTCATCCGCTCGCGCAGGCCGCCTTCCTTGACGAAGGCCTGCTCGAGCTGCCGAAGCTGGCGGTCAAGCAAGTAGTTGGCCTGGTGGATCAGGCAGACGACGATGTTCGCAACGACCTCGGGAGCGCGGTTTTCGATATAGGTCCTGTAGGTCTCATAGCACCCATGGTCTCTTCGCCCCAGCTTGCGCACAAAGAGCGCCTCTCTGCTGTCCTTCGCCCAAATCGCTGCCCCCCGAGTTCTCAGGAAATCCGGTAATCTTCGAGAAGTTCCTCCAGGCTCGCCCGGGCCACGTTGGTAAGCTTGATTTCGGTCTCCTTAGAGGTGCCCGAGGCCATGCTGGCTTCGACGATGTTCTGCTTCCCGGAGCGGGCCGCCTGTACCATCTGGTCGTGGGTGCGGCTGCGCCGATCGACGTGGCGGTCGCAGAAGGCGACCGTAGCGTCGTACACGACCGCGGCCTTCCCGTACGAGAGCAGATTCTGATAACCGCCGTGGGGAGGGATGAAGCCCCTGGCCATGGCACCCCCCGGAAGTGAAGGACCCTCACGGGTCTCATGAGTCCGATAGGTCTTCTAAGGCACACTACCCGACCGCCTTGTAGCATAGCCCCCTGTCGGCGCAAAGGCCCCTGAGAACTCCCATGCTGTCGTTGACCGCCCAACCGCCCCCTGGCCGGCATCGGCCGCTTGACGGCTCTTCCTCGCCCCGCGTATGGTGCCTTGCCGGATGGTCGATTCGGCGGAAGGAGGGGGCACGATGGAGAAGGACCACTTGGAGATCCTGCTCGAGGACATCCGCGGCAAGTTCGACCTGGTGCTCGAAGGTCACGATGTTCTTCGAAGCGAGATCCAGCGCTCCAGCGAGGAGGCCAAGGAGCGCGACGACCACCTCCTGTTTCTCCTCCAGACCTTGGACCGGAAGATCGAAGCGGTCGACAACCGCTTGAGCGCGAAGATGGACGCCCTCGCCGAAGAGCTCGCCGAGCACCGCCGCGACACCGAGGCTCATGGGGCGGCCTGAAATCCGTAGGGACGCGGGCCGGGCCAACGTCGCTTGGCCTCGACCTGCGAGACGACGCCTACGTCAGTCCCGGCTGGATCACTATCGAACGGCACTCCGCGATCGTCGAAGTCTAAAACGTGCCGCGCATCGGCCCCGCCCACTGGGCGGGAGCTGGGAGCGCGTCTTCCTCGCGGCCGGCTTCCATTTCGCTCGACAGGTCGGGAGCCACCGATCGTACGTCAAGGAAGGGGTTCCGAGGCCGCTCGTGATCCCGGCCTTCGACGAAGTACCGGTCTCGATCTGAAGACCGCCGGGATTTCCAGGGAGGAGTATCTGCGGCTTCTCGAGTCCCGATAGGGAAACGACGCTCCCAGCCGCCCAACCACCCCCTGCCCACGCTCCCCTTGCGTGCCGGCCCAGTGGGTGGTAATGGGGAGGACAGCCGGACGAGAGGGGGGCTCTTGGACGCCAAAGACGCTCCGTCAAAGTGTACAGCAGAACCAGAAACGGCCGCCCCGCACCCCGCGAGGTCGGCCGTTTTGCGTCTTCGGACTTTTCTCTCCGCAGCGGACTTTTTCTCGGCTCCCGATCGGATGTGACAGGATCTGTCCCATCGGGCGAGTAAGCTGGCAGCGTCCGCCGTTCACGAAGCGCACGAGCGGAGGCTTGGAAGCGGTGAGCCCCGGATGCCTCGTCTTCCTCGACACCGAGACCACGGGCCTGCCGAAGGTCCGCGGCGCGTCGCCCTTTGCCCCTCGCCTCTGGCCGAGGCTCGTCCAGGTGGGGTGGGCTCTTTACACGACCGGCGGGGAACTGATCTCGGAGGAAGCGTATGTGATCCGCCCGGAGGGCTTCCGAATCCCGCGATCGGTGAGCCGGATACACGGGATCACCGACCGCCGTGCCCGTGAAGAGGGGCGACCCTTGGCCGAAGCGCTCGACCGCCTGACGGAGGCTTCCCGCACCGGGGGCACCTGGATCAGCCACAACGCGAGCTTCGATCGTGGCGTCCTCATCGCAGAGATGGTTCGCAGCGGTCGGTCGAGGCCGGAGATCGAACGGGTTCTCCCGGCCCGCCGCTGGATCTGCACGGTCAAAGCCGCCGAGCGCCTGACGGACACGGGGCGAACACCTCGTCTGGGTCTAGCCGACCTGCACCTCCGGCTCTTCGGAGAACGGCCGGCCGAGGGCCACTCGGCCTTGGCGGACGTCCGGACTTGCGCACGATGTTTCTTCCGGATGCGGGAGATGGGGGTCGTCAAATGAGCGATGAGAGCTACGGTGCCTTGGCAAACCTCTGGGCCAAGACGGGCGACGGCGATCCCGAGTGGCATCCCCTCCTGCTGCATCTCTTGGACGTGGCAGCCACTTCGGACGCGATCCTGGAGCGAGAGCCGGAAACCACTCGCAGGAGGATGGCCGGCATCCTCCAGATGGAATGGGAGGATGCCGGCGGATGGCTCCGGCTCGTCGTGGCCTGCCACGACCTGGGGAAGGCCTGCCCCGGTTTCCAATGCAAGTGGCAGAACAGGACGGGCCTCGATGCCGGTCGGAGTCCCAATACCGAGGTCAACCATGCCTTCGTGAGCCAGCTCGTCCTGGCCGAGCTATTGAAGGAGAAAGGCTGGCCCGAGGAACTGGCCGAAGGCGTGGCCGACGCCGCGGGGTGCCATCACGGGGAGAGGGCTTCCCCGACGAAGCTCGAATACCTGGGAGGCGATCGGCGGTCCCTCGGTAAAGAACCCTGGGCGCTGGTGCGACGGGCTCTCGTGGAGATCTTGCTGGCGGTCTTTCGACCGCCCAACGCTCCCGCGAAGCCCTCCCTCTCCGGGCCGGACTTCATGCTGCTGTCGGGGCTGACGAGCTTCGCCGACTGGATCGGCTCCAACGAAAGGTGGTTTCCCTTCGGAAGAGCCGAACACTGCTACGATCCCGCGACCTGGTTCCGCGAGCGGAAGAAGAACGCGGACCGTGCCCTGGATGCCGTCGGCTGGGAGCCACGGACTCCGCTCGTCTCGGAGCCAAGGTCCTTTGAGCAGCTCTTCAGCTTCCCTCCGCGTCCGTTGCAGGAGGCGATAGCCGAAATCCTGACCGACCTCACGGCGCCAGCCGTCCTCCTGGTGGAGGCGCCGATGGGTGAGGGCAAGACCGAAGCTGCCTTCCTGGCGCACACGGAGCTCCAGCGACGCTTCGGACACCGCGGCTTGTACGTGGCCTTGCCGACGAAGGCCACGGGCAACGCGATGTTCAAGCGGACGCTCGGTTTCCTGCGTACGCAAAGGGCCGGGCGAACACTGGACCTCCAGCTGGTCCACGGGGCGGCCTTGCTGAACGACGCTTTCCAGGATCTGCACCTCTCAGGCGTCCACGATCCAGCAACCGGCGGCGAGGTTCGGGCGAGCGAGTGGTTCACCCATAAGAAGCGGGCGCTCTTGACAGAGTATGGGGTCGGAACGGTCGATCAGGCCCTGCTCCCCATCCTGCCGGTGCGGCACCAGTTCGTGCGGCTGTGGGGTCTGGCGAACCGAGTGGTGGTCTTCGACGAGATCCACGCGTACGACGCCTACACGGGCTCTCTCCTGGTTCACCTGCTGCGATGGCTTCTGGCGCTGGGCTCCTCGGCCGTGCTCCTGTCGGCGACGCTGCCGCCCTCGGTCCGGCGCAGGTTGGCGGACATGGTGAACGCCGAACTTCCGGAGCAAGAGGCGCCGTACCCGCGCATTTCCATCTTCTCCCAAGGGGCAGAGCCGAGACAGAGGCCCTTCGACCCCGATCCGAGTCGGCGCCGCAGGCTGCGTCTCCTGGGCATCCCTCCGGATCTTCCAACCATCCGCTCTGCGATCGAGGACCGCCTCGCCGGCGGCGGGATGGCGCTCGCACTGCTCAATACGGTGCGCCGAGCCCAGGAGTTGTATCTCCTTTTCCCGGAAGGTGAACCTCTAGAACGGGACGGCCAGCGCCTCGGCAAACGCCTGCCCGACGGCACGGAGGTATATCTCTTCCACGCCCGCTTCCCGGCGGACAAGCGGCAGAGACGCGAAGACCACGTCCTTGACACGTTTGGTGGAACGGCTGCCCGAGAAGGCCGGAAGATCCTCATCGCCACTCAGGTGGCGGAGCAGAGCCTCGACCTGGACTTCGACCTGATCGTCACCGACCTGGCGCCCATCGACCTCGTGCTCCAGCGGGCGGGGCGCCTGTGGCGGCACGAGCGAGGCGGCAGGCCTGTTTCCGAACCGGTTCTGCTGGTCGCCGGACTCGCCGGCGATGAGCCCCCCTCGTTCGGGAAGCCGCTGTGGTGGGGAGGGGACCTGTATCGGGACGATCTGCTGTTGCGAACGTGGAGTCTCCTCAAGGAGGGTCAAAGGCAAACGCTGACCCTGCCGGACGAGATCGAGGCAATGGTCCAGGCCGTCTACGAAAGCAAGGTGGATGTGCCGGCAGCGCTACAGGAGCGGCTCGGAAAAGCGGAGGAAGAGAGCGAAGGGAAGGCTCTTGTCTACAGGGGACAGGCGAGCCAGGCGATCATCGGTTTCCCTGAGGACGGATCGTGGAACCAGCCGGAGCGGTTCGTCCTCTACGACGAGGACGAGCCGGGCGAGCACCCGACTCTCATG
>JACRCS010000584.1 GCA_016218905.1 Deltaproteobacteria bacterium | reverse complement strand
CGGTTCCTCTGGGGCCGCCTGGAAGCGTCGCGACTCAGGCCATCGCCCGAGGATCAGGGCTGGTTGGCCGGGCTGCCGCCGGGCGTGCTGCGGGAGGCAGCGGCACGACTCCGGGGCTTGGCCCCTCCAGCGGGAACGCCTGGGGCGGTGCCGGATGCCGGGAGGGTGCGCTCACGACCGCCGGTCGCGCACCGGATCGGGTCTCTCGAAGACTTGTTTCCACGCTCTCGTCACGTCCCGTCTTCCTGATCCGCTGGGTGTCCACGATAGCCAAGATCATGTTCAGACGGGCCGCGTGGGAGCCGTCGCCCGAGTAGACGTCCGCCGGGGCGGAGAGCTCGAGTGCGAGGACCGCGGCGGACGCGTGCGGATCGCCGGCCGTGCCGTCACCTTTTGGAAGAAGATCCGCCTCTTCCCCCGGTGAGCGCATCGCGTGCTCACCGCTCGGCGTCCGGCAGGTCCCAAGCGCGGGGCGTCAAAAAGGCCCCTTCCGTCCGGAAGGGGCCTCTTGTTCCAGTCAGTCTCGGAAATACCTGTCTCAGCGCCGGTTGCGCCGCCGCCCGGGCGCCCTGGAAGCATAAGGAGCCCGCCGCCGAAAAGGGCGATCGTTCCGGGCTCCGGCACGGGCGCCGACCTTTCGATGATGCCGTATTGCACGTCCCAGGTCACGCCCTCGCGTGCAAGCTAGTAGCGGAGCGGAACCACCTGACCCGGCATCGTAAGGGAAACATTGGGGACTGGCGTCTGATCGAAAAACCCGAACACGCTGTCCCACCAGTAGACCATGACGAAGTAGGGCACAAGGCCGACCGGAACGGCGACGTCATCGACGCCGCTCCAATTGGGACAGCCGCCGCCACCGGACGCAACCACCGGCCCCGAGGCATCGCCCTGCCGGATGGTCCAAGTCGCGCGAGCCTCCGGGTCACCCGGACAGGGGGAGCCGGCCGCGTCGCTGGCGCCCCACACCAGACGGAGGGTCCCGTTGCCGCTCATGACGGTGAAGTTCACCGTCTTCGGCGTCTCGAGATTACCGGACCAGTCCTCCGACCAGAAGGTAAGGCTGTGGGCGGTCGTCGCGTTCACCGTCGGCACGACGACACTCGTTCCGGTCTGGACCGGCCCGTTGTCGAGGCGGTAGTAGGTGCTCTTCACGCCGAGCGTACTGGCGTCTGTTGCAGTCAGGGTAATGACGGGGCTCTGATAGTAGGTCGCTTGCGCGTTCGAAGTCGTGGAGGGCGGGACCGTGTCCTCGACGACTCTGAAGGCGACGTTTTTGGGTGCCGATTCGGTATTCCCGGCTTGGTCCCTCGACCAGAACTCCAGTCCGTGGAGGCCGGGAGCAGCAATGAACACGTTCTTGCCCGCAGCAGTGACCGGGCCGCCGTCGAGCCGGTAGAACGTCCTCCCCAGGCCCACCTTTCCCTGATCCGTGATGGAGAAGTCGACCTTGGCCGGCCCGATGTACTCGGCCCAGACGTTCGAGTTGGTGATCGGCGGGGTGACGTCGCCGGGCACGTACGCTGCGTGACAGTTCAAACAGCTCGACTGCGGCACCGCCATGCCCTGGGAATGGCAGCGGGAACAGTCATTCCCCGGATCGTAGGCGTCCTCGAAAGGCAGGTGGGCCTTCGTGGAGTCCTCGTGATACGTGGAGTGACAGCCGCCCTGCTGACAGCCTTTGTTCCAGACACCCAGAGTATCGTAGAGAGCGGGGTGGCAGGTCGCGCAGTCATTTCCGTGAGCTGCGGCCAACTGGGTAGTGTGGCACGTAGTACAGTCGACCAGGACGGCGAAGTAGGGCTTGTCGCCGATCCATCCTGCGTCGTCGTGACCCGTATCCGCGAAGAGGGTCACCGGCCCGCTCCCGGGCGCCGCGAGGGGATGGGAGCCTCCGCTGCCGTCGATCAGGCTGTTGCCGTTCAGGTGCTTGCCGCCGGCGCTCGGGGGAATGATGGTCCCGCCGGCGTCCACCGTATCCGGATGACAAGTGGCGCAACCGGTGGAGCCGGAAAGGGTCGGGTGGGGCGCGGGAGGGGGAAGGCCGTGGCACGCGCCGCAGGCCGCCTGGCCCTGGCCGACCGCCGTCCAGACGGGTGCCGAATTCGTTCCGCCCGCGAGGCTCCCGCCGTGGCAGTACGTGTTGCTGCAGGTGGCCTCGGTTCGATCCCAGGTGGGTTGGGGAGAGCCCTGCGCCACGGCCAGACCGGAAAAGGCCATGGTCGCCGTGGGACCGCCGACGTGATCGGCTGACAGGGCGTCCAGCGGTTTCGGGTGACAGACGCTGCAGCCCAGGCTCGGGGCGATCGCGCTCTCTCCGAGGTGGCGAGTGTGCGCCCCCACGCGGACCGGGTCCCCGTCATTGCCCCAGGTCGTCTTGGGAGGGGCACCGGTGCCGTTGTCCACCCCGCCGTGGCACATCACACAGTTCGTCTTCCAACTCGTGACCCCGGCGGGGAGTCCCTGGTCGTGGCACTGGGCGCAGCTGACGGCGTTGCCGTCCCCGCCCAGGTCCGGGCCGTGACAGGCCGTGCAGGCGACGAGGCCCCTGTTCGCCTCATAGGCGTGGAAACCGAGGCTGTTCGGGTCGCTCCAGGAGGCGGAGTGCCCCACGATCGTGACCGTGCCCCCGAGATGGTTGGCCGTGCCGTGACAGCCGGTGCAGTCGGCGCGCTTCGACGTCGGGCTCACGCGCGGGTGGGTGGGGGGCAGGAGGGAGGTGTCGTGGCACGAGGTGCAGTCGAGGGGGGCTTGGAGGGTCTCCCACGTGACGGGCTGCCCCGTGGTGCTCCCCGGCGAGTGGCACGCCACGACACACGTCGTCGGGGTTCCGGGACTGCCGAGGACGATGGTGCCGCCGGCCGTCGTCGTCCCGCCCGGAAACGTGTACGGCTGGTCGAATCCGAAGGTATCGCCTCTCGGGTGGCAGACGCCGCACTGGAACTGGCTGATGTGCTTCTCGTGCGGGGTACCGCCCGTGCAGGCCGGGTTTCCCGTGAGCGCCGAGGCGGACCCGACGACGAGGACGACGGCGGCGGCCGCGACCCCGCGGCGCGTCCAGCGCGTCGCTCCCCCTCCGTTCCGGGGTTTCCCGATACGAGAGCTGCGCGGGGAGGTTCGTCGGGCTACCATGACTCCCTCGAATGACAGCTCGGGGCACAGGTGCGGGCGGTAGAGCTCCACCCCAGGTTGGTGACCAGAGCCTTGAGGCCGTCCACGTGAGTGGCCTTTGCAACCGTGCCCGTGCTCGTGCCGGTCCTGGCATAGCCGGTTCCGTGGCACGTGGAGCACGCGATCCCTTCACCACTCACGTGCTTGCTGTGCTCGCCCGTCGCCGGCGGGTTGCCGTGGCACGAAGTGCAGGTGGACGTGGCGCTGCTCGTCCAGGTCACGGTCGCCGTCGACCCGCCGCTGAAGTTGCCGTGGCAGTACGTCGAGGCACAGGAGGCGGAGGTGGCGCTCGAGCGGGTGTAGGTTGGAGTCACGCTCCCAGTTCTCGCGAGCCCTCCGAAGGTCACCTCGGCGGTGCCGTTCCCGTCGACGTGATCGGCGTCCGTGACCACGCTCGCACTGCGGGCCGGATGACATTGGGTGCAGGCGATGGCGTTGGCGAGGGTGGCGGCCACGTGGGTGTCGTGCCTTCCGACGCTCACGTTCGTGGCGAGGTTTCGCCCCTGGGTGTCGAGAGGCGGCGACTGGCGCCCGGTAGCGCGGTTTCCGTGGCAGAAGGTGCAGTTCGTGTCCCAGTTCGAGAAGCCCGCCGTCGCGTGACACGAGGCGCACGAGACACCGGTGCTTCCGCCCTGGAGGTCACTCCCGTGGCAGCTCTTGCAGCCCCCGAGGCCGGTGGTGTTCACGCTGTAACCGTGCTGGTTCTTCGCGGCCCAACCGCTCGGGTGCTGCCCGCTCGCCTCGAGGGCGCCGTTCAGGTGCGTGGCGACGTTGACGGCGGTCTGGCTGTATCCGGGGTGACAACTCCCGCACGAGGTGCCCGAGGTGTGGGGCGCCGGTGGCGGGGCTCCGTGGCAGGAGGTGCAGGTTCGCTGGGAACCGTCGTTCCTCGTCCAGACCGGCGTCCTCTGAGTGCCTCCTTGAAGGGTCGCCCCATGGCAGTAGGTGTTCGCGCACGTCGCGGAGGCGCGGTCCCAAGCGGGCAACCCTCCGACCCCCAGAAGGGTCACCTCGGCCGTGCCGCCGTCGATGTGCTTCGGAGCCATCGCGTCGGCGGGCACGGAGTGGCAGGCGACGCAGCCGACGGGCTGCGCCAGCCCGTGGGGGGCGGCAACGTGCGAGGTGTGGGTCCCCGTCCTTATCGGGTCGGAGACGCCACTCCACGTCGCCTTGGGCGGCGCGCCGGTCGGATTGTCGGCGCCTCCATGGCAGAAGACGCAGTCTGCCTTCCAGGCGGACCCGTGACATTGAGCGCACGCGACCGTCGTCGAACCCCCCACGCCGTCTAGGTTTGCGCCGTGGCACCCCTGACAGGCGCCGAGGCCCTGGTTGGCCGCCGCGGCGTGGAAGCCGGTCGCGGCCTGGTCCATCCACGAAGCCGTATGGGCCCAGGGCCGCGCGCCGCACGGGTGGCACTGCTCGCAGGCGAGACCTTGCGCGGTGTAGTACTCGTGCACCGTCTGGGCAGCGGCAGAGCCGAGGAAGAGCGCGAGCAGGGTGGAGACGGTGAGAGCCCAGCGAAGGGGATGCCTCGAAACACCGGCCGGGGGCCCGGCCGCGCCGGGGTCCGCGAGACGAAGGCACCGGAAGGGAGGTCGGTTCCGCACGGAAGGTCTCCTCGGATGTTCTGGGTACCCACGAGGCTCATGCCCCGGCGAGACCGTGTGGGGCGCCGCGGGACGCGCCCAAAGCATTCGACCTGCCCTCTAATACACCATATCAGTTTAGAATGCATCTTGTTTGATCGGCTTGCCTCCTCCTCGGCTCCTCCGTCGCGCAAGCAGGGGAAATCGCTCGAAGGGACCGGGGTGGCCGAGGACGTCGGTATCTGTCGTGTAGAAGGTGGACGACGTCAGGGAAATCGCCGAAGCCCCCCTCGTCGTCGGGCACCACGGTGAGGTCGAAACCATCGATCTCTTCCAAGTTGAGGCTTCCGTCGACCTGGAAGCAGGCAATTGTGGTACCTCCCCTTTTCCCGGCCCGAGCCGGACACCGAAGTGTGCTTCTTGATCCTTCGGGTCTGGCCAGGCCGACTCGAGTCTTCGAAACTTGGCGGTTCCGAGGAGCACCCGGTTTCCGGTCACGCCCGCTTGCGGCGAATCGGTGTCCAGGCAAACCCCGAGGAAGACGATCTCGCCCGCCGTCGCCGTGTCCGGGTCCACGTACGCGAGCTGTCCGATCACGGAGAGGCGTTGCTGGGCGCCCCGGCGAACTCGAAGGCGGCCCCATGGAGAGCGCTCGGGTAGTAGTTCAGGACGTCGGAACCGGAGGACAAGGACTCGCCGTTGTAGAACCCCGCGACGTGGAGGCGAAGGGCCCTCGCCCTCACTCCCGTGAGGTCCACGGTCATGGGGCGGTAGACCCGATCGTGGGGATCGCATCCTGCCGGAGCGAAGCCCGAGCTGTTACCGGGCAACTCGCTGTCGGGAACGAGCTCACCGGTCTCGGCGTTGCGCACGTATACCTTGAGGCTGCCAGCCTTCTGGCGGCCCCAGAGTTGGAGCGCGGTGAAACCGTCGGGGGAAACGACCTTCGGCAGAACCCCGCCGAAAGTTCCGGTACGGTAGAGAAGCGGGTATCCGGCCTCGTTCCGCAGCACTTTCCCCCGCAGCTCGGACCACTCGATCTCGCCGAAACCCGTCCCGAAGGCTCGGTAACACGCGGGATTTGAGCGCGCGGTGAGCGCACCGACCGCCCGTCCGTCGCCCTCGGTGTAGGTGAAGTAGCGCTCGAACCCTGCGCCCGCCTGCAGCGCGTCTACCAGATGGAGGTTCTGCCAGTCGAAAAAGCCGGCGCAAGGGGTGTACGCCCCCGCGACGGTCACCTTGATGTCTCTGTACTCGACCTTCCCATTGGAGCTCGCCATGAACCACACCGAAGCAGGAGCGATCCAGTCGCGGGCCTTCAGCGTGGCGGTCGGGTGCAGACGCACGCCGTCGACCGTGCAGGTAAGCCCGCCGTCCACGGCGACATCGTACACGGCCGTGTGCCAGACGCCCTCCTGGAGATACTCCGGCATCTGGAGATCGGGCGTGAGACTGCCGGACTGCACGGAGTGCTGGTTCCCCCACACGCGGGCCTGGAGGAGCGCGTTCTGCCCCGGGATGTAATTCGTGAAGTAGATGCCGGAGTAGAATTGCTCTCCGTTGTAGAAGCTGCACGCGATCTCCGGCCAGAGACCGTTGCTTCCCTTCCACGCTCTCCACTGAAACGAGAGCCGATAGGGCGGCACCAGCTTCCAGTTCCGCTTGGAGTGCCAAGCTTCCGCGCCCGCAACTCTGGAATACGGAGATTGATCCTCGATGACGAGCGAACCGTTAGAGACGTACGGAGTCAAGTACGGTGGTGTGTACGGGGAGAACTGGCCCCGATACCAGGCGTCGTGGAAGGCGTCGTCCGAGGAGAAGTCCGAGCTGTACTCCTTTTCTCCTGCCAGCCACTGTTCCTGAAGGGTAAAGCACGATTCCGACTCGGAAGAGTCGATCAGAATGTTCCGCGCATCGTACCGGAACACACGCACGTAGTAGTGCCGGCCCGGAGAGAGACCCGTAAAGTCGATGAACGTCCGGGCCTCCGTGACGGTCGCGTAGAGGGTGCCTTCCGTAGCCGATCGGATGTGCGACCCGTGGATGCGGATCTGATCCGTAAAACCCGCCGGTGGCGTGCCCTGGTCGTAGCCCAGACGGAAGCTCGTCGTGGTTTGGAGCAGGTCGAACCATCCGCTGCCGGTTCGATCGTACCAGTTGGGGGCGCGGTACGAGCCGTCCTCTGCGACCTCGCGGTTGTGCGCCTCGTTCCAGCGCAAGCCCCTGAGGCGGATGTTTGCCGGCAGAGGCGTGCCCGGCGGGCGGTCGCCCCGGCCGAAGCGGGCTGCGAAGGCGGCGAGGTCGGTCGTCCCGCTCCCGCCCGGCGCTCCGGAGGCGGCGGCGAGACGGAACAGGTCCCATCCCTCGACGTCTCCGTCGTGATTCGCGTCGCGGGTACAAGTGATGGAGGGGGCGTAGGCGGCAGCCGAAGCGAACCCCGTCCAGGCGAGCAAGACGAGGAGGCACCCGAGACGACTTCCGACGGAGGGGATTGCTCTTCCTGGGATGCGAAGCATGGAACGCCTCCTCTGATCCGAGCCCCAATGCTTTCAGCCCTTCTTTCTGATCCGGTCGGTGTCGACGATGGCCACGGTCATGTTCAGACGGGCCGCGTGAGAGCCGTCGCCCGAGTAGACGTCCGCCTCCGAGGTGGTGATCCGACCTCCGGCCCGCAGGACCTTGGCCTTACAGTCCAGGACCGGCCCTCGGGCCGGATTGAGGAAGTTGACCTTGAACTCGACGGTGAGGACCGTCTGGTGGGGCTTCACCAGAGTCCAGGCCGACGCGCCGCCGGTGTGGTCTGCCAGCGTGGCCACCACCCCCGCGTGAACGAAGCCGTCCTGCTGCAGGAACCGGTCGACCACCGCGAGACGCGTCGCCGCCTCGCCCGGGGAGGCGCTCACGAGCTCGATCCCCAGTTCACGGATGAAGGCGGCTTCGAAGAAGCGCTTCTCGAGTAGGCTAAAGTCCATGCCCTTGCCCCGGACCGAAGTCAGATCGCCCCGCTCGCCCTCAGGGCCCCCAGCTCCTCTTCCGTGAGCCCCCAGTCCCGCAGGCCCTCGTCCGTGTGCTCGCCGGGCAGCGGGGGCGGTCCTTGAATCTCCGGGACCGTCCGGCTGAACCGTGGGGCAGGCGCCGGCTGCAGGAGCCCGTCGACTTCCACGAAGACCCCCCGCGCCCGGTTGTGGGCGTCTTCCGGCGCCTCGTCCAGGTCGAGGACGGGTGCGAAGCAGGCATCGGTGCCCTCCAGCAACCGGCACCACTCCTCCCGCGTCTTCGTAGGGAATACCGCGGCGAGCTTCTTCTTCAGCTCGGGCCATCGGCTTTCGTCGTTCTGGTGCTGAAAGTCCGGATCGCGGATGCCGCACTTGTCCAACAATACCGCGTAGAAGTGGGGCTCGATCGAGCCGACGGAGACGTACTTCCCGTCGGCGCACTCGTAGGCGTCGTAGTAGTGAGCGCCCCCGTCGAGGACGTTCGCCCCTCTCCCCCTTCGCAGGCCCAAAGCCTTGGACGTGTACTCGAGGGCCATGAGCGACGCGGCTCCGTCCACCATGGCCGCGTCGACGACCTGCCCCTCTCCGGAACTGCGGGCCTCGAGGATCCCGCAGACGATCCCGAAGGCGAGGTAGGCGGCTCCGCCCCCGAAGTCTCCGATGAGGTTCAGCGGGGGGACCGGGGGCGAGTCGGGGCGGCCGATGGAGTGCAGCGCTCCCGAGAGGGAGATGTAGTTGATGTCGTGACCGGCCGTCTGGGCGAGGGGCCCTTCCTGGCCCCAGCCGGTCATCCGGCCGTAGACGAGGCGGGGATTCCGCGCGAGGCACGTCGCCGGCCCGAGCCCGAGACGCTCCATGACCCCCGGCCGGAAACCCTCGAAGAGCGCGTCGGCGCGCTCGACGAGCCGAAGCACCGCGTCCACCGCTTCGGGTTTCTTGAGATCGAGGGCCACCGAGCGGCGCCCGCGGTTGGTGATGCCGGCGCGGCCGGGGTTGAAGAGATCGACCGGCGGCGGTGGTCCGGGCGGGAGCTTCCGGTCGATCCGGAGCACCTCGGCCCCCATGTCCGACAGCATCATCGCGCAGAAGGGACCCGGGCCGATCCCCGCGAACTCCAGAACCCGAACACCCTTGAGCGGTCCCATGTGCCTCCTCTCTCGACGGGGGCCGCGGTAGCGGCGCCCTCTCTCCGCGCAAGCTTAGCGAACTTGGTCGGCGCCCCGAAGCAAGAAAGGCCCTCCGAAGAGGGCCTTTCCCGTCTTTGCACCGGGCTTCGGCCTACTCCTCGAAGCCTTCGATCTCCCCGCCGAAGTCGACGAGATCGCTCTCGACTGTGGTCCCCGCGACGTAGGAGCTGAGCTCCTCGTCCACCTCCTCGTCGCGCAGAGCCGAGGGGCGCGGCTTGACGAGCGGCTCCCACTGGACGCCGTCGTCGTGGACCTCGATCTGCGCCTTCCGGTAGCGGGCGAGGCCCGTACCGGCCGGGATGAGGCGGCCCATGATGACGTTCTCCTTGAGGCCCCGGAGGTAGTCCACCTTGCCCTCGATCCCGGCCTGGGTGAGCACCTTCGTGGTCTCCTGGAAGCTCGCCGCCGAGATGAAGCTCTCGGTGGAGAGGCTCGCCTTCGTGATGCCGAGCGGCATCGGGAGACCGATGGCCGGCTTTCCGCCCTTCGCGAGGATCTTCTGGTTCTCCGCGTCGAAGATGTGGCGCTCCACCTGCTCCTTGAGGAGGAAGTCGGTGTCGCCCACATCGCGGATCTCCACGCGCCGGAGCATCTGGCGCACGATGACCTCGATGTGCTTGTCGTTGATGTCCACGCCCTGGAGGCGGTAGACCTCCTGGATCTCGTCGACCAGGTACTTCATCAACTCTTTCTCGCCAAGGACCTTCAAGACCTCGTGCGGGTTCGTGGCGCCGTCCATGAGCGCCTCGCCGGCCCGGACGTGGTCCCCGTCGTGGACCGCGATGTGCTTGCCCTTCGGGATCAGGTAGACCTTGGACTCACCCATGTCCGGCGTCACCACGAGCTTCCGCTTGCCGCGGGTGTCCTTCCCGAAGCTCACCAGGCCGTCGATCTCGGAGATGATGGCGAAGTCTTTCGGTTTCCGGGCCTCGAAGAGCTCGTCGACCCGGGGCAGGCCGCCCGTGATGTCCTTCGTCTTCGTCGTTTCGCGGGGGATCTTCGCGATGACGTCGCCCGCGGAGACCTCCTGTCCTTCCACGACCGAGATGTTCGCCCCCACCGGCAGGATGTACCGGGCGAGCGTCTGGTCGCTATCCTTCCGCTTGATGGAGACGCGGGGCCGGTAGTCCGAGCCGCGGCTCTCGATGATGACCTTGCGGGAGAGGCCCGTCACCTCGTCCAGTTGCTCGCGCATGGTGACGCCGTCGACGATGTCGCCGAACTTGATGACGCCCGTCGCCTCGGTGAGGATCGGGTTCGTGTAGGGGTCCCACTCGGCGAGCATGTGCCCCGCCTCGATGGGGCCGCCCTCCCGTATCTTCAGGTTCGCACCGTAGATGACCGGGTACTTCTCCCGCTCCCGGCCCTCCTGATCCACCACCGCCACCTCGCCGTTCCGGTTCATGACGACGATCCGGCCGTCCTCGGTGGCCACCGTGTTCAGGTTGAGGTACTTGACCAGGCCGGAGTGCCGCGCCTCCAGGGTGGACTGCTCGACGCGCTTCGACGCGGTGCCGCCGATGTGGAAGGTCCGCATGGTAAGCTGGGTGCCCGGCTCGCCGATCGACTGGGCGGCGATGATGCCGACCGCCTCGCCGATGTTGATCTTCATCCCGCGGGCGAGGTCACGCCCGTAGCACTCGATGCAGATCCCCTTCCTCGCCTGGCAGGTGAGCACACTGCGAATGAGGACCTTGTCCACGCCCGCGTCCTCTACCTTGTCGGCCAGCTCCTCCGTGATCTCGGCGTTCGCCTCCACGAGGACCTCGCCCGTGTAGGGATCCCGGATCTCCACCAGCGCCGTCCGTCCCAGGATGCGGTCACGGAGCCGCTCGACCACCTCGCCGCCCTCCACCAGGGCCGAGACGTAGATGCCGTCCATGGTGCCGCAGTCGGGCTCGGTAATGACGACGTCCTGGGAGACGTCGACGAGCCGGCGGGTCAGGTACCCGGAGTTCGCGGTCTTCAGGGCCGTGTCGGCGAGACCCTTTCGGGCGCCGTGGGTCGAGATGAAGTACTGGAGGACCGTCAGCCCCTCGCGGAAGTTCGCCGTGATGGGCGTCTCGATGATCTCGCCCGAGGGCTTCGCCATGAGACCGCGCATGCCGGCGAGCTGCCGCATCTGCTGGGTGGAGCCGCGGGCGCCGGAGTCGGCCATGATGTAGATCGAGTTGAGCTCCTCGGAGTCCTCGCGGAACTCGAGGCCCTTCATCATCTCGCTCGCGATCTGGTCGGCCGCGTTGGCCCAGATGTCGACGACCTTGTTATACCGCTCGCCGTCCGTGATCACGCCCTCCTGGTACTGGCGCTGGATCTCGGAGACCTCGGCGAAGGAGGAGTCGACGATCTCCTTCTTGTGGGCCGGCACCACCATGTCGTTGATGGAGATGGAGATGCCCGCCCGGGTGGCCGAGGCGTACCCCAGGTCCTTCAGCCGGTCGGCGAAGATGACCGTCGCCTTCCCGCCGGCGTGGCGGAAGGTGAGGTCGACGAGCCGCGCGAGCGCGCTCTTCTTCATGACCTTGTTGACCTCGGAGAAGGGGATCTCCCGGGGCACGATGTCGTAGAGCATCACGCGGCCAGGGGTCGTGTCGACGACCGCGCCGTCCATGCGGACCTTGACGCGGGCGTGGAGGTCCACCTCGCCCTGGTCGTAGGCGACCCGGAGCTCCCGGGGCGACGAGAATCTCATGCCCTCGCCCCTCCGCCTGCCGCGGGCGAGCGTCAGGTAGTAGGCTCCGAGGACGATGTCCTGGGAGGGCACGATGACCGGACGGCCGTTGGCCGGGGAGAGGATATTGTTGGAGCTCATCATGAGCACCCGGGCCTCGATCTGCGCCTCCACCGTGAGCGGCACGTGCACCGCCATCTGGTCGCCGTCGAAGTCGGCGTTGTACGCCGTGCAGACGAGCGGGTGCAGCTGGATCGCCTTGCCCTCGATGAGGATCGGCTCGAAGGCCTGGATGCCCAGGCGGTGGAGCGTCGGAGCGCGGTTGAGCATCACCGGGTGCTCCTTCGTCACCTCCTCCAGGATGTCCCAGACCACCTCCTCCTCTCGCTCT
>JACRCS010000592.1 GCA_016218905.1 Deltaproteobacteria bacterium | reverse complement strand
GCCACGGCCTGCGCGTGGTTTCCGGAGGAGAAGGCGACGACCCCGCGGGACCGTTCGGCCGCGGACAGGAGCGTGAGCCGTGAAAAGGCCCCGCGAGCCTTGAACGCGCCGACCCGCTGGAACGTCTCGGCCTTGAAGAAGAGCCTCGCTCCGGCCTGGGCGTCGGCCGTCGTCGACGTCAGGACCGGCGTCCTATGGACGTGGCCGGAAATCCTCTCCGCGGCGGCCTTCACGTCGTCGAACGTCACGGGCAGGCGGCTCACGACGTCGCCTCCGTTACCGCCCGACTCTCCCGCTCCCGGGGCGCGCCGGTGACGCCACAGAGCCGGTCGGCCTCGTCGGTCATCGCGTCGATCGCGACGTCCACGCGCGTGGCGAACGCCTCGTCGGATTCCCCGTCCGCCCGCCGCAAGGGCTCGCCGAAGACGACCGCGCAGCGCGAGAAGGGCATCGGAAGGAGGTACCGGTCCCAGGAGCGAAGGAACCTCGGACGAACGGACGAGGTCCCGACGGGCAGGACGGGGGCATCCACGGCGTGGGCGAGGCGAACGACCCCCAGCTTGCAGCGGCGCGCCGGCCCGCGAGGCCCGTCGGGAGTCAGTGCCGCCCAGCGGGTCGTTCCGACGAGCGCTTCGGCCATCCCGGCAAGCGCCTCGGCGCCGCCACGCGACGAGGAACCGCGCACCGCGCGGTACCCCCACCAGAAGAGGAACCCGGCGATGACGTCGCCATCGCGGCTCTGCGAGGCCATCGTCACGACGCCCCGGTATGGGAAACGGAGGATCCCCGCCACCATCCGCTGGTGCCAGATGGCGTGGAGGACGGGCCGCCCGGAGCGTTCGATTGCGTCGCGATGCTCGCGGCCCACGAGGCGGATTCGGAGGGTGGCGCGCCAGAGGGCGACCAGGAGGAAGAGGGGGAAGCTGAGGAGCAGTCCGCGCACGCGGGCATTCTCGCCGACGGCCGAGTCGCCTGACCTGTATCCTCCGGCGCCGTGCGCCTCGTTGCCGACAAGCTCTGCCGTTCGTTCGGGCCCCGGAAGGTGTTCGGGCCACTCTCCTTCGCTACGTCGCCGGGGAGCGTTCTCGGCGTGTCGGGAGCGAACGGCTCGGGAAAGACGACTCTCGTGAAGACTCTCGTCGGCCTGATCCGCCCTTCCTCGGGGAGCGTCTGGCTCGAGGACGAGGCGCGGCCCGGCGTGAGAGTCGCCGTTCGCGAGGCCCACGGCGCGATCGGCTGGTGCGCTCCCGACCTCGCGCTCTACGGAGAGCTGACGCCGGCCGAGAACCTCGAGTTCTTCGCCCGCGTCGCCGGCCTCCCGATCCCGCGCCAGGAGGCCGAGCGCCGCATCGCCGAGGTCGGTCTCGACCCGAAGCGGCTCCGGTCGATCCGGACCCGTTTCCTTTCCACGGGCCAGAGACAGCGGGTCAAGCTCGCGTACTCGGTCCTCGGCTCGCCCGCCGTCCTCTTCCTGGACGAGCCCGGCTCCAACCTCGACGAGGCCGGTCACCGGGCGGTGGAGGCGATCGTCGTGGCCCAGCGCGCCCGGGGCAGCGTGGTCCTCGCCACGAACGACCCTCTGGAGCTGGCCCTCGCCGACGAGAAGGTGACGCTGTGATTCTCCGCGCGGCCGCGGCCGTCTTCGTCAAGGACCTCCGTACCGAGTGGAGGACGCGCGTCGCGCTCAACGCCCTTCTCCTCTTCGCCTTCTCGGTCCTGATCCTCGTCGGCTACGCCGTCGGCCCGACGCGCCTCACCATTGAGGACCGTCCCATCGTCAACTCGGTTCTCCTCTGGATCGTCCTCTTCTTCTCGGCGATGACGGGACTGTCGAGGGCCTTCGTCAACGAGGAGGAGACCGGGACCGCGCTGGCCCTTCGCCTCTCGGCGCCTCCCCCGGCCGTCTTCCTCGGCAAGCTCCTCTCGAACCTCGCCCTTCTCGGCGTCGTCATGGCATTCGTCGTCCCGCTCTTCCTCGCCCTGATGTCGTTCGACATCGCCGCGCCCGGACTCTTCCTCGCCATCCTCGTCTTCGGAGCAATCGGCCTCGCTTCCGCCTCGACGTTCATCGCCGCCATCGTCGCCAAGACCGCTGCCAAGGGCGCGCTCTTCGCCGTCCTCGCGACTCCGCTCCTCCTCCCCCCGCTGGTCGCCGCCGTCACCGGGACGCGCGTGGCCGCGACCGAGCCGGAGCTGGCCGCCGGCCTCGACGCCGTGCGCCTCCTCTTCGCTTTCGACGGCATCATGGTGACCGCCTCGTTCCTCCTCTTCGACGCCGTCTGGCGCGAGTAGCTTTGCTTTCGGCAGACCCTAATACATCGATTGCTCAGCCAGAACGTGATTCGGGCCACATCTGGTCCTGATTGAACGTCGTCTCATCTATCATCGGTGTCGATGAAGGTATTCGGCACCGTCGGAAAGATGGTCCTGGGAGGCGGCATGGCCGTCATCCTCTGGGCCGCTTTCCTCTACGCGCACCCCGCGGAGAGCTTCGTGGGCGAGTCGTCTCGGATCGTCTTCTTCCACGTTCCCATGGCCTGGATCGCCGCCCTGGCCTTCCTTCTGGCAGCCGGGCATTCGGCCCTCTACCTGAAGACACGAGACATCGAACGCGACGACGCGGCCGCCTCCGCCGCCCGCCTGGGGATCCTCTTCTGTTTCCTGGCCACGGTCACGGGCTCGGTCTTCGCGAAGGTCATGTGGAACTCGTACTGGAACTGGGACCCCAGGGAGACGTCGATCGTCCTGCTCCTCCTCGTCTACGGGGCCTACCTTGGGCTTCGACAGGCGATCGAGGAGCCCGAGCGGCGCGCGACCCTCTCGGCTGCCTACGCGCTCGTCGCTTTCGCCACGGTTCCTTTCTTGATGTTCGCCGTCCCGCGAATGTACGCATCCCTCCACCCCGACACGGTCATCAACGCCCGTGGGAAGGTGGAGATGTCGCCGGACATCAAGCTCGTCTTCTTCACTTCGATGACCGCGTTCACCGCGCTCTTCGCCTGGATGTACGCCCTCGACATTAAGGCGACCCGGCTCGTCCGGCGCCTCGAGCAGAGGGCCGCGGGAGGCTACGCCGCATGACCCCCGACGCCCCGACGGTCGCCGTCTCTCACGGCGCCCTTTTCTACGTCGCCGCCGTCAACATCATCATCTGGGCGGGGCTCTTCGCCTACCTCGTCCACCTCGACCGAAAGGTCCGGTCCGCGATGTCGCGGCAGACCCCGGAGGACCCGTCATGAAGAAAGCCTATTGGGCCGGCGCCGCCCTCATTCTCGGATTTCTCGTCCTCGGCCTGACGACGTTCTCGTCGACGATGACGCCGTACGTCTCGTTCGACGAGGCGGAGAATTCCGTCCGCGTCGTCCAGGTGATGGGCGGCCTGGAGCAGGGCTCGTCACGCTACGACACGGCCACCAAGACGCTCCACTTCAAGCTCGTCGACCTCGAGACGAAGAAGGTTCTCCCGGTCGCCTACCGCGACGTGAAGCCGGCCAACTTCGAGGAGGCCGTCTCCATCGTCGCCATCGGCAAGTACCAAAAGGACACTTTCCACGCGGAGAAGCTCCTCGTGAAGTGCCCTTCCAAGTACCAGGGGGAGGAGACGGAGAAGCACTACGGGGCCAAGGTCTCGGTGGAGTCCTGATGCCCGCCCTCGGGTACGCCCCCGGCACCCTTTCTCTCTGGTTCGCCCTCGCGGCCGGGGTCGGCTCGATCGCGGCCTACGGCCGGGCGCTCTTCCTGCAGAAGGCGGACGGCGCGCCGTACGACGCCGCCCTCGCCCTGGGCCGGCGCCTCTACTACGCCTACGCGGCGGCGATCGTCCTCGCGTCGGCGCTCCTGCTGTACCGCCTGCTCGCGCACGACTTCCGCCTGTCGTACGTGGCGTCGTACTCGGGACGGGAGCTCCCGTTCCGCTACCTCTTCTCGACGTTCTGGGCAGGACAGGAGGGTTCCTTCCTCTTGTGGCTCTTCTGCGGAGCCATCATCGGGCTCTTCGTCCTCCGCACGGCGAAGGAGCAGGAACCGCCCGTCATGGCCGTCTACGTCCTCTCCTTCCTCGGCATCGTGGCGATCCTCGTCAAGCAATCGCCCTTCCGCTTTCTCGCCCAGGTCCCCCCCGACGGGACGGGACTGAATCCTCTTCTTCAGGACCCGTGGATGGTCATCCATCCACCGGTCATGTGCGCGGGCTTCGCCTCACTTTCCGTCCCCTTCGCCTTCGCCATCGCGGCGCTCTGGACGAAACGCTGGGACGGCTGGGTCGTACGCGCCATGCCGTGGGCGCTCTTCACGTTCGTCTGCCTCGGCACGGCGATCCTGATGGGCGGCTACTGGGCCTACAAGACCCTCGGGTGGGGTGGCTACTGGGCCTGGGACCCGGTCGAGAACACCTCCCTCGTCCCGTGGCTCGCGACGACGGCCCTCGTCCACGGCATGTACCTCCAGAAGGCCCGCGAGAAGCACCGGAAGATCAACATCATCCTCGCCATCCTCGCCTTCTGCACGATCCTTTACGGGACGTTCCTCACGCGCTCGGGCGTCCTGGCCGACTTCTCGGTCCACTCCTTCGTCGACCTCGGCATCACCGGATGGCTCGTCGCGATCATCGTCGTCTTCCTCTTTGGCGGCCTCGGGCTCCTGGCCTTCCGCTGGACGGAGATCCCCGTCGTCAACGAAATCGACCCGGCAACCGGCCTGGAGAAG
>JACRCS010000579.1 GCA_016218905.1 Deltaproteobacteria bacterium | reverse complement strand
CAGAGCTCGAGGAATCCGCCCTTCACGACCTCGACGACGAGGTCGGCGCGGGCCTGCAGCGAGTCGCGACGGTCCCGGCGCGGGGAAGCGGCGAGGGCCGGGAGGTTGGCTCCCCAGGGTGTTTCGCTGGCTTCACTCATACCTGAGAGCCTCGCTCGCCGGGGGGGCTGCCTCTCCGGGGGGCTGGGCTCCGCGCGCCCCCCGGACCCCCGCCAGGGCTGGAGCATCCATCGCCGTTCCAAGGTCCGGGCGCGCGCCCCCCCGGACCCCCCGCCGTGATCCGTTGAGCTCACTCATACCTAAGAGCCTCCATAGGAGAGAGGCGGGAGGCCTTCCAGGCCGGGAAGAGGGCGAAGAGGACGCCGAAGGCGCTCGCGACGAAGAACGCCGCGAAGAAGCTCCCGGGAGCCAGGAAGAGCGGGATGTCGAGGAAGACGCAGATCCCCTTCGAGAAGGCGACGCCGAGGACGAGTCCGACGAGACTTCCGAGCGAGGTCAGAAGGAGGGCTTCGGTCATGAAGGCCTTGAAGACCTCGAGGCCGGAGGCGCCGATCGCCATGCGCACGCCGATCTCCCGCACGCGTTCGCTCAGGCTCGCGAGCTGGATGTTCACGTTCACCATGCCTCCGCCGACGAGCGAGAGGATCCCGGAGAGCATGAAGATCAGGTTGTAGACCTGCCCCTGGCTCTGGCGCTTCTTCATGCGGGCCGCGATGTCGTCGATCCGCACGTCCTCCTGCTGCCGGTGGTTCGCCTTCAGCAGAGAGGAGAGGTCGCGCGCGAAGCCCTCCATCAGGTTCAGGTCCGGGATCTTGAACGTCATCCGGTCGACCCGCTCGTAGCGGTCTCCCTGCATCCGCGCCGCCACGAGCGCCGAGGGGACCGCGACGATCTCGTTCCGCCAGGCCATCGCATTGGGCTCGCCGTCTCTCCAGCGGAAGACGAGCTCGCGAAAGACGCCGACCACGACCACGGGGAAGTCGCCCAGGCGCACCGTCTGCCCGACGGCGTCTCCCGAGGGAAAGAAGACGGACGCGGCCTCCGCGCCGAGGAGGCAGACGGGAGCGCCGGAAGCGAGCTCCGTCATGGAGAAGGCACGCCCCTCTTCGACCTCGTATCCGTTCAGCGGGAGGAAGTCACCGCCGATGCCGCTCACCTGGCGTTCCTGGTCGGCGTTCGGCGAGCGCAGGCGGGCGCGGGCGAAGCGCTGGACGCTCGTGGCGTAGACGGCCTTGCGGTTCAGTGCCTCGCCGTCTGCGGCGTCGTCGTTGCGCAGGCCGAGGTTGGCGCGCTGGAGCGCGGTAACGCTTCCGTCGCGAACCGCGGCCGAGGGCTGCACGTTCAGCCGCTCGATGCCGCCGAGCTTGCGCCACCGCTCATCCGAGCGGCGCTGGCTGCTGTCGGAGATGGAGAATCCGCCGAGGACCGACGCGACGCCGACCATGACGCCGAGCGCCTGCAGGGCCGACCGGCCCATATTCTCGCGGATCTCGAGCCAGGCCTCGGCGACCCGCTGGCGGAAGGCTCCGGAGAACCGCACGTCACGCCGCCTTCGCCTCGGGAAGGCGAACCAGCCCGTCGTAGAGCTCGACCCGGCGCTCGGCGAGGGCGGCGATGGCCGGGTCGTGCGTGACGAGGACGACGGTGTGCCCCTGCCGGTGCAGCTCCTGGAAGAGGCCGAGCACCTCGGCCCCCGTCTTCGAGTCGAGCGCGCCCGTCGGCTCGTCAGCGAGGAGGAGCGCCGGCCCGTTCGCCAGCGCCCTGGCGATCGCGACGCGCTGCCGCTGCCCGCCCGAGAGCTCCGCCGGGAGGCGGCCCGCCTTCTCGGGGATCCCGACCTTCTCGAGGAGAGCGAGCGAGCGCTCGCGCCGCTCCCGGCCTCCGATGCCGGCGTAGAGCATCGGCAGCTCGACGTTGCGGGCGACGGTCGATCGAGGCAGGAGGTTGTAGGTCTGGAAGACGAAGCCGACCTTCTCGTTGCGGATGCGGGCCAGGGCGCTTCCCGTGAGCCCTTCGACGCTCTGCCCGTCGAGGGCGTACGCCCCGTCCGTCGGGGAGTCCAGGCAGCCGAGGATCGCCATGAGGGTGGACTTGCCTGAGCCGGAGGGTCCGACGAGCGCCACGAACTCGCCCCGGGCGACCTCGAGGTCGATTCCCCGGAGGGCGTGGACGGCGTTGCCGTTCACTCCGAAGACCTTCGTGAGTCCGCGAGTCTCGATGACGGCGCTCATGGTTCAGTTGTCCTCGTCCTTTTCGACCTTCTTCCGGGTCGGGTCTTCCAGGCAGACCTTGTCGCCCGTCGAGAGCCCCGCGAGGACCTCGACCCGCTCGAGCGTCGCGATTCCAGCCTTCACGGGAACGGGGTTGAAGTAGTCCTTCCAGTTCTCCGACAGCCAGACGAACTTGGCGCGGCCTCCCAGGCCCTCCTTCGCCTTCGCGATGGCCTTCGCATCGAGGTCCTTCTTGAGGACGTAGGCCACCGTCGCCCCGTCGCGCTTCTGCAGCGCCTCGAGCGGAAGGGAAAGGGCCTTGGTGCGCTTGTCCCCGAGGATCTCGACGTTCGCGCTCATTCCCGTCCGGAAGGCGTCGCCCAGCTCGTCGAGGGCGACCTCGATCTCGAAGACCTTGATCTTCTCGACGAGGGTCGCGGCCGGAGCGACGAACCGCACCTTCCCGCCGAAGACCTTCTGCGGGTAGGCGTCGAGCGTGATCCGGACCGGCTGCCCCGCCGAGACTTTCGCGATGTCGACCTCGTTGAGGTTCACCTTCACGATGAGCGACTTCAGGTCGGCGACGGTAAAGAGGACGGTCCCCGCGTTGAACGAGGAGACGCCGGAGGTGACCGTCTCGCCCAGCTCGACCCCCTTCTTGATGACGACGCCCGCCATGGGACTCGTGACCCGGGCGACCTGCGAGGCGCCGGCGGAGGAGATCGGGATGCCGTGGTCTTCGACGATCCGGTAGCGGGCCCGGGCGGCGCGGAGCGACTCGGCGGCGACGTCCTTGCGGGCGACGAAATCCTTCAGCGTTTCGTGGCCGACGAGGCCGGCGTCCCAGCGCGCCTGCTGCGCGCGCAGCTGACGTTCGGCGTCCTTCAGGCCGAGCTCGGCCTGCGTAAGCCCTGCGGAGACCTCGGAGAGCGACTGGGCCTGGGTGACGTCCGGCTCGACCTCGGCCAGGACGTCGCCCGCCTTCACGACCGCGCCGTCGCGCACGTTCAGGCGGACCACACGTCCGGAGACGACCGATTTGACGTCCACCTTCGTCACGGGGTCGACGACGCCGACCTCCCGCACGCTCACCTGCAGGTCCTCAGCGGTGACGGTCCCGAGCCGGAACGGCAGGTTGTCGGCCGCGGATGTCGGCTTTTCCTTGCTGTTGCGCGAACCAAGGACGACACCGGCGCCGACGAGGGCGATTCCGAGGGCGGAAATGAGGATCCACTTCTTCTTCATGGCGCGCACTCCGAAGTCTTCGAGCCCATCAGGGGCGGAGGTCCCTTCGATCGGGTTATTCCGGCGAAGGTCAATCAAGCCATACGGAGGTGTCTCGGGAAGGTTCGCCAGGGCCTATTGGGCGTGACGAATCGTCACACTGCTCCGGATTCCGGCGACGGACCAGCTTTCCTGTATGTTCTGGCGTATGGCCGGTCCCCGCGAGCTTGCCGTCGGCCTGCTCCTAGCCGTCCTCTGTGCCGGATCAGCAGAAGCCCTCGACCCTGCCCGAGCGATAACGCAGTACCGCCACGAGATCTGGAGGACGAAGGACGGGCTTCCCCAGAGCTCCGCGGAGGCGCTCGTCCAGACGCGGGACGGCTACGTCTGGATCGGAACGCAGGAGGGGCTCGCAAGGTTCGACGGCGTCCGGTTCGTCGTCTTCGACAGGTCGAACACGCCGGAGCTTCGGCACAACCGAATCCTCTCGCTCCTCGAAGATCGCCGCGGGTGCCTCTGGATCGGGACGGAAGGGGGCGGCCTCACCGTCCTTCAGGAGGGACGCTTCCAGACGTTCGGACGGTCCGACGGCCTCGCCGCAGACATCGTCCGGTCCCTCGCCGAGGACCTCGAGGGAACTCTCTGGATAGGGACCGACGCCGGGCTGCAGAGCCGGGACGAGAGTTCCTTCAAGGCCTGGGGAACCGCGGACGGGGTTCCCGCGGGTGCTATCCGTGCTCTCGCCGTGGACCCGGCGGGAAAGCTCTGGGCCGGGACGGCGCGGGGGCTGATCCGGCGGTCGGGGAAGAGGTTCGTGCCGGCGGGACTCACGGAGACGGTCCTGTCTCTTCACGCAGCGCCGAACGGGACGATCCTGGTCGGGACGCCACACGGGGCGCGGCTTCTCCAGGAAGGGCGAGACGAGTCCCTGGGCCCGGCGAAAAACCTCCCGGGCGAGGTCGTGAACTGCGTCCTGCGCGACCGGCGCGGCACGGTCTGGATCGGGACGTCGGGCGGCCTGGCGCGATGGACTGGAGGGCGTCTGTCGGCCTTAACTCCCGCGCAGGGGCTCTCGAACGGACACGTCCTCGCCCTTCTGGAGGACCGCGAGGGGACGCTCTGGGTGGGAACGCAGGACGGCGGCCTGAACAAGCTCTCAGACGCGTCGTTCACGCCGTGGGGCATCCGGGAGGGGCTCTCAGGGGACGTGGCGTGGGCGGTCTTCGTCGACCGGGACGGGGCCGTCTGGTCGGGGACCGATTCGGCCGGGGTGAACGTGCGCCGCGGGGAGAGCGTCACGACGATCGGGACGGTAGACGGTCTCGCCGCGGCGGGCGTCCAGGCGATCTGGCAGCACCCCGACGGGTCGGTGTGGCTCGGGACGCGGGGCGGCGGTGTCAGCGTCGTGCGGGGCGGAAGGGTCGTGAGAACGATCCGGAAGGCGGACGGCCTCGCGGGAGACTCGATTTGCGCGATCACCGGGACCCGTGACGGGAGCGTCTTCCTCGGCTCGCGCGGCTCCGGCCTGACGCGCCTTTCTCCCGACGGCCTGTTTACCCGGTACGCAGAGGTGGACGGCCTCCTGAACCCGACGGTCCATGCCCTCCACGAGGATCGGGCGGGAAGCCTCTGGATCGGGACGAACGGTGCCGGGCTCTTTCGTTTCGACGGGGGGCGCTTCGCCCGGTTCGGGCGGGCCCAGGGGCTTTCGATCGAGATCGTCAACACGATCCACGAGGAGGCGGACGGGACGCTCTGGGTCGGAACCTACGGGGGCGGCCTGAACCGGTTCCGCGACGGCCTCTTCAGGCCCGTCACGACGCGCGAGGGGCTGTTCGACGACGCGGTCTTCGCCATCCTGCCGGACGGCCAGGGGAACCTCTGGATCTCCTGCAACCGGGGGGTCTACGTCGTCTCCCTCCGCGAGCTCGACGCGCTGCTCCGAGGCGACTCCCGCCGCGTGAGCTGCCGTCCGTTCGGTGTCGAGGACGGGATGCGCAACCGGGAGTGCAACGGAGCGAACCAGCCTGCGGGGGCCCGCGGGCCCTCCGGCCGGCTCCAATTCCCGACGATCGAAGGGGTCGTCTCGGTCGATCCCTCGCGCCTCTTCAGAAACCTGGTCCCGCCGCCGGTCCACGTCGAGGAGGTGAAGGTCGACGGCACGCCGGCGCCGGTCCAATCGTTCCTCGAGCTCCCGCCGGGGAAGGAGAGGTTCGAGTTCCACTACACCGCCCTCAGTCTGCGCGTCCCGTCGCGGGTGAAGCTGCGCGTGCGGCTCGAGGGAGTCGACGATGACTGGGTCGACGTGGGGACGCGGCGCTCGGCGTACTACACGAACCTCTCGCCGGGGTCGTACTCCTTCCGCGTCGCGGCCGCCAACGAGAGCGGCATCTGGAACGAAGGGGATGCCTCTTTCTCGTTCCGCCTCCGTCCGCGCCTCGACCAGAGACCGTCCTTCTGGCTCCTCGGCGGGGCGTTCGCGCTCGCGATCGCCTACACCGGCTACCGTTTCCGCGTCGCGCGGCTCGAGGCGCACGAGCGGGAGCTCCTGGGGATCGTCGAGGACCGGACCCGGAGCCTTCGCGAGGAGAAGGCGCGGACAGAGCAGGCGCTCCGGGAGGCCGAGCTGCAGCGGGAAAGGGCCGAGGACGCCGGGAGAGCCGCCGAAGACGCGAACCAGTCGAAGAGCCACTTCCTCGCCGCCACGAGCCACGAGCTCCGGACGCCGCTCAACGCGATCCTCGGCTACAGCGAGATCCTCTCGGAGGAGATCGCCGAGCGCGGCCTCGACGGCCTCGGGGCTGACGTCGGGAAGATCCACGCCGCCGGGCGGCACCTTCTCGGTCTGATCAACGACATCCTCGACCTCTCCCGGATGGAGGCGGGAAAGCTCGACCTCTTCCCTGAGGAATTCGGCGTCGCTTCTCTCATCCGGGACGTCACCGCGACGATGGCACCGATGGCCGAGCAGAACAGGAACCGCCTCGTCGTCGAGGGGAGCGAGGAGGCCGGCCGCCTCGTCGCCGACCCGACCCGGGTGCGGCAGATCCTCCTCAACCTCGTCGGCAACGCCGTGAAGTTCACCCGAGACGGCGAGGTCACGCTCCGGGTCCGGCGTGAGGGTGGGCCCGGTGTCGAACGAGTCGTCTTCGTGGTGACGGACACCGGCATCGGGATGACCGCGGAGCAGGTTTCCCGCCTCTTCCGCGCCTTCGAGCAGGCGGACCCACAGGTGACCCGCCGGTTCGGCGGGACCGGACTCGGTCTCGTCATCACCCGACGGCTCGCCCGGATGATGGGGGGCGACGTCGCCGTCGCCAGCCGTTCGGGAGTGGGCTCGACGTTCACCGTGGACCTTCCGGCCCGGGCCGGTCCTGATTTCCCGGTCGTTCACCTGGAGAGCCGTTCTCAGGACCGTGTGTAAAGTGTAGCTCCGACCCCTGGGGGTTCCGGATGGCCTGCAGAGCGGCCTAGAATGCGGCCCAAGGAGACTTCCTCTATGGTGAAAGGCGTACGTCGGCTCGCGATCCTGGGCGCTGCCGGCCGGGACTT
>JACRCS010000019.1 GCA_016218905.1 Deltaproteobacteria bacterium | reverse complement strand
TTGTGGCTTCGAGTCCCGGGACGGTGCGCTTTTCGTCGGCCGCCGGCCAATGGCGCTGGGGTCTGGGAGAGTTGGCGCCCCGGGAGGCCCGTCGGAGGATGGGATTCCTCTTTCAGTACCCGGAACGGCAACTTTTTGGGGCGACCCCCTTGGAAGACGTCGAGTGGGGCGCGATGCTCCGGCGTGACGGCGCGGCCGAGCGTGCCCTCGAGGCGGTGGGGCTTCCGCCCCAGCTCTGGGCGACCTCGTTGCGACGATTGAGCCGGGGAGAGAAGCGCCGTGTGGCTCTGGCCGGCCTGCTGGTTCGGGAGCCTGAGGTCCTCTTCTTGGACGAGCCTGCTGTGGGGCTCGATCCCGAGGGACAGGCGCTTCTCTGGCAAGAGGTGGAAGCCTATCGCCACGGACGGGGCGCAGCCGTGCTCGTGGCCACTCACTGGCCGGAGCCCTGGCTGCGGTGCGCGGCCAACGTGCTGTGCCTAGAAGCCGGCGTGGTTCTCTTCAGTGGTCCGGTTATGGCCCTGCCGGAGGCCGCTCGGAGGAACCGGGCGATTGCCGCGCTGCTCCCTGTAACGTGGCGTCTTCGCCTCGAACTCGAGGCGGGCGAGTCCCCGCCGGGCGCGCCGCCCGAGTGGGTCGCCGCGGCAAAGCGCTGGCTCGCTGACCGGGCTTGGAGCGCGGGCTAGCGCTCGGGCGCGACCTTTTCCAACGCCGCGTAAACGGAGGCTATCTCGTCGCGGAGGTCCGGGTCCAGGTCATAGGGGCTCACGCCGCGGCGGTCGGACTCCCGGATGGACTCCCTCAGCATGAGGTGCCCGAGGACGGGCATGGGTGCCGCACCGGCCTCGATCGTGTCTTGATCCGCCGGCCCAGCGACCTTGTTTCCGACCACGTAGACCTGACGTACGCCCAGGTCGGTGGCGAGCCGGCGGATCTGGTGCGCGGTCTGGATCGCCCTCTGCCCCGGTTCCACGACGACGACGAAGGCGTCCATGCTCTCGGTGGTCCCTCGCGCCAGGTGTTCGAGGCCCGCCTCCATGTCGATGATCACCGTCTCTCCCCGGCGCACGATGAGGTGGCGCATGAGGACTCGAAGCAGCGTGCTCTCGGGGCACAGGCAGCCGCCCCCGCCGAGGGGCACCGTCCCGAGTGTGAGGAGCTTGATCCCGTTGTAGTCGAGGCCGTAGACGTCGGGGATGTCGTCGACCTGGGGATTCAGTTTGAACATCCCCCCGAAAGTGCCCGGCTTCGCGCCCGTGCGCTCGGCCACCAGGTCCTTCAGTTGGGCCAACGGCTGCACCGCGGCGAGTGTCTCGGCCGGCACGCCGATCGCCGAGGGAAGGTTCGAGTCCGGGTCCGCGTCGATGGCGAGGACCTTTTGCCCCCGATCGGCGAGGAGCCGCGCGAGGCAGCCAGCGAGGGTTGTCTTGCCGACCCCCCCCTTACCGCTGATGGCGATCTTCATGGCACTTCTCCCTGGGCGCTGATTTGCGGGACGGCGTGCTCCGCCTCCCGTCCGCCTGTGTAGCATGCTGGCCCCAGGCGGACAAGGGGCTTGGGGTGCCCAGAGGCGACACCACGTCTTCGCCCGGCAGGGAAAGGGTGCCCAAGGCGGAGAAATTCAGCCGCTCGAACAGAGCAGCCCGAGGCCATTATACCGGGTGAAGATGTGGAGGGGACAGACACGAAAAGGATCTACGCGGTCTTCAGGCGTCTGATCCGTCCGTCATATTCGGCGTGCGAGCCGATCCAAGACCAAGTGATCTCATCGGCACCGGCGACGCCGCCGGCGCGCCAAGCGCGGCTCACTCACACAGAGAAGATGGGTTCAGTCGGGTGGCTCTGTTTGAAACGAAGGCGCGGACGCTGAGGGTTCTCCAGGAAGAGGTCGTACGGTTCCTGAGGCCCCTCCGGGCAGCGGGTCGAATGGTTCCGCGGGGCCGCGAGCAATGCACGTCCCCCTGTCTATCTGGCAAGATCGCCGACGGTCGGGGTTTCTCCCCTGCCGTGTGCCACTGAAATGCCTTGGTTCGCCGGTGCTTTACTTCGCCGAAGGCCGTTTGCTACACTCCGCTATTCTGCATTTTTCCCGGGCGGGTGTCTGCGACGTGACAATCTCGGATTTGGTCTTCCTCGGAGTGGATGTGGGCGGCAGTGGCTTCAGGGTGGTGCTCGTGGGCCCTGGCGGGAAGGGGTTCGCCCGGCGCCAGCGCGCTGCGGTGGACCGCTCGCACGAGGTGGGATCTCTCGACGCCCCCTGGTTCGCTCTGCAGGCTGTTTGCCTGTCCATTGAACGTCCATGATCCCCCTTGAAAGAATCCGCAACTTCAGCATCATCGCCCACGTCGACCACGGGAAATCGACCCTGGCGGATCGCCTCCTGGAGCGGACGGGTGCGGTCGCCGACCGGGACCGGAAGGACCAGATCCTCGACACCCTGGAGATCGAGCGGGAACGAGGCATCACCATCAAGGCCCAGGCCGTCCGGCTCGAGTACCGAGCCAGGGACGGCGAGCTCTACCTCTTGAACCTCATCGACACGCCTGGCCACGTGGACTTCTCCTACGAGGTCTCACGGAGCCTGGCGGCGTGCGAGGGCGCCGTGCTGGTCGTCGACGCGAGCCAGGGGGTGGAGGCCCAGACGCTGGCCAACGTGTACCTGGCCGTGGACGGGGACCTCGATCTCGTGCCGGTCCTCAATAAGATCGACCTGGATCGCGCGCGACCGGAGGAGGTCCGGCACGAGATCGAGGAGATCATCGGCATCGACGCCTCGCAGGCCGTGCTCGCGAGCGCCAAGATGGACGTCGGGACCGGGGAGGTGCTGGAGGCCGTCGTTTCCCGGATCCGTCCCCCTCAGGGAGATCCAGGGGCGCCGCTCAAGGCGCTGATCTTCGACTCCTGGTATGACGCCTACCTGGGGGTTGTGGTGCTCGTGCGGGTCTTTGACGGAGTGCTCACGAAGGGCGTCCCGATCCGGTTCATGGCGAGTGGCAAGGAGTTCGAGGTCCAGAGGGTGGGAGTCTCCCTGCCCGCGCCTACCGAGGTGGACCGGCTCGGGCCAGGTGAGGTGGGGTTCCTCACCGCGGCCATCAAGGACGTGCGGGATTCGAAGATCGGTGACACCCTGACCGACGCGCGCCGGCCCACCGCAGAGCCGTTGCCGGGCTTCTTCGA
>JACRCS010000587.1 GCA_016218905.1 Deltaproteobacteria bacterium | reverse complement strand
CTTGCCGTTGTGGCCGATCGCCGTCGCCCCGGCCTTGAGGCAGCGGTCGGCGAGGAGGATGTCGCCGGTGATCACCACGGTGCCGGGCCCGGCGCGCTCGGCGATCCAGTCGTCCGCCGCGTCGAAACGGCCGCCGACCGCCACCGGGCGCACCCACGGCTCCGAGGGAACGCCGATGGGCCTGCCGGAGACGACGTAGACGGTCAGGCCGTAACGCCGGGCGACCCGATAGACCTCCTCCTTCACCGGGCAGCCGTCGGCGTCCACGAACACGTCGAGCACGCGTCCCTCCGTTCTTTCGATGAGTCGAGACCCTGGGGTGGCGAGGCGGCCGGGCGCCTCGGGCGAGAGGAGAGGCGAAAAGCCGCGGGGTGGGCCGGCCTTCCCACCCCGCGCGGTTTCGTCACGCCGCCGGAACGCTCCACCGGTCCGGAGACCGCCAGAGGCCGGCGAGGAGGAGTTCGCGGAGCAGGATGAGCTCCTTCGGGAGGCGGTCGTAGAGCTTCACGAAGAGCGCCTCGTGGGAGAGGAGTTCCTGGATCCACGCCTCCCGATCCACGGACATCAGCTCGGCGTACTGCTCCCGCGTGACGCCCTCGAGCCCCTCCCAGGAGAGATCCTCGTACCGGGGGACGCAGCCCAGCGGGCTCTGGACCCCGGTGGCACGGCCGGTGGCGCGCTCGACGATCCACTTGAGCACGCGCATGTTCTCCCCGTAACCCGGCCAGAGGAACTTCCCCTCCGGTCCCTTGCGGAACCAGTTGACGCAGAAGATCTTGGGCGGGTTTGCGATCTTGTGGCCCATCGACAGCCAGTGGTCGAAGTAATCGGCCATGTGGTAGCCGCAGAAGGGCAACATGGCCATGGGATCGCGCCGGACCTCTCCGACTTTGCCGGCCGCGGCCGCGGTGGTCTCCGAGCCCATGGTCGCCGCGACGTACACACCTTGAGCCCAGCCCTGAGTCGCCACGACCAGTGGGACGGCGGTGCTGCGCCGGCCGCCGAAGATGAACGCACTGATGGGCACACCCTCGGGTTTCTCCCAGTCCGGGTCGATGCACGGGCACTGGCTCGCGGGAGCCGTGAAGCGCGCATTGGGGTGCGACGACACCCGTCCGCAGTCCGGGGTCCACGGCTTGCCCTGCCAATCCGTGAGCTCCGGGGGGGGCCTCTTGGTCATGCCCTCCCACCAGACGTCGCCGTCCGGCGTCAGCGCGACGTTCGTGAAGATGGAGTTGCGGGTCATCGTGTCCATGGCGTTCGGGTTCGAGTCATAGGACGTCCCCGGCGCCACCCCGAAGAACCCGGCTTCCGGGTTGATCGCGTAGAGCCGCCCGTCCGCCCCGGGCTTGATCCAGGCGATGTCGTCTCCGATGGTCGTCACCTTCCAGCCGTCGAACCCGGCGGGCGGAATGAGCATGGCGAAGTTGGTCTTCCCGCAGGCGCTCGGGAAGGCGCCGGAGACGTAGTGCTTCTCGCCGGTGGGCGACTCGACGCCCAGGATCAGCATGTGCTCGGCCAGCCAGCCATCCCGCCGGGCCATGCTAGAGGCGATCCGCAGCGAGAAGCACTTCTTGCCGAGCAGCGCGTTCCCACCGTAGCCGCTCCCGAAGGACCAGATCGCGTTCTCCTCGGGGAAGTGGACGATGTACTTGTTCTCCTTGTTGCAGGGCCAGGGCACATCGGCCTGGCCGGCGCCCAGCGGCGCCCCCACGGAGTGGAGGCAGGGGACGAAGTCTCCGTCCTCCCCCAGCGCATCCAGGGCCTTCCGGCCCATACGGGTCATGATCCTCATGTTGTCGACGACGTAGGCGGAGTCGGTGATCTCGACGCCCAGGTGGGAGATGGGCGAGCCGATGGGCCCCATGCTGAACGGAATCACGTAGAGCGTGCGGCCCCGCATGCTGCCGTCGAAGAGCTTCGTCAGGGTCGCCTTCATCTCGTCGGGCTGGACCCAGTTGTTGGTCGGGCCGGCGTCCTGCTTTCGCCGGCTGCAGATGAAGGTGCGGTCCTCGACTCGGGCGACGTCGGTCGGATCCGACCAGGCGAGATAGCTCTTGGGGCGCTTCTCCGGGTTCAGCTTCCGGAACGTTCCGCTCTTGACGAGCTCGTTACAGAGCTGGTCGTATTCCTCCTGGGAACCGTCGCACCAGTAGATGCGGTCGGGCTTGGTGAGATCGGCGACCTCTGCGACCCAGGCGCGCAGTTTCCGGTTCTTCACGTAAGCTGGGAACTCCCTCTCTCTGGCCGCTCGATCCATCTCCGCCTCCCTCATTCGCGCGTTCGGAAAAAATCTAAACCGGGGGAAGATATCATGCCCGTGCACGCGGCGCACCCCTCGAGCCGATAAGAATCGACTTTTTCCTCCACGATTTGAGAGACTCTCCACGTCCTGGCGCAGCTCGAGACGAGTGCGCCTCCCCTGCTTCACAAATCCGCCGGAGAGGACGCGTGAGTTCGTACGAGCTCGTGACGATCGTGGACGAACGGAACCGGGTCGTCGGCTCTGCCAGCCGGCAAGAGATGAGGTCGGGCGGGCTGATCCACCGGGCGACCTACGTCCTCGTCTTCAACTCCCGGGGAGAGCTCTTCGTCCAGCGCCGGACCGCATCCAAGGACATCTATCCCCGGTACTACGACGTGGCCGCGGGCGGCGTCGTGCTCGCGGGCGAGAGTTGGGACGAGTCGGCAGCCCGCGAAGTGGAGGAGGAACTCGGCGTCCGCGGGGCTCCCCTCCAGCCGCTCTTCGAGCTCTACTATGGAGACGAAGGCAACCGCGTCTGGGGCGCGGCGTACGCCTGCACCTGGGACGGCCCGCTGACGCTCCAGGAGGAGGAGGTCGAGTGGGGCGCCTTTCTCCCCGTGCCGGAGGTGCTCCGGCTGACGGAGCGGGAACCCTTCACCCCTGACGGTCTGGCCGTCCTGCGCCGCTACCTCGCGCCCGCTCCCGGGACGCGGGGGCCGGAAAGCGAAGCTTGACCGCCGCCCCAGGCCGGCGCTAGAAGACGCCGGGACCCGGCCCTCTCGGCTGGTCCGTTACCTGGAGGCATGACGAGGGCGCGGCCTGCCGGCGCACGGGGGCGCGACCACCCGACGAGACCGAGGAGGAGACGATGCTGGAGATCTTGAAGTCCATCCTGGAGAAGCTTCGCGCCCTGGACCTCTCGGACGCGGCCGCGGCGAGGGAGACCCTCGCGCGGGCGTTCCCGCTCGACTCGGAGCTCGTCCGGAAGATTCGGGATCTCTTCGCGAGGGGCGTCGAGGACGGCTCCCTCTGCGGCCAAGGGGGCGGGAGCGCGCGCTTCTCTCGGGTGGCGAAGAGCTCGCCGGAGACGCACGGTTTCTCGGTCGACGCCGTCCGGCTCTCCGGGCCGGGCGTGTGGCACCGGCACACCGGCGGCGAGGTCGACCTCTGCTTCGCGCGGAGCGAGTCCGCCCGGTTCGACGGGCACCCGGAGGGGTGGGTGGTCTTCGCCCCCGGCTCGGATCACGTACCGACGGTCACCGGCGGCGAGATGGACATCCTCAACTTCATCCCGGGAGGAGCGCTCCAGTGGAAGAGGGAGTAGTGTCCCACTGGTCGGAGGGGCTTGCGCCGGTTGATTTCAAGAGTCTGCTTCGGCCGCGGAGCGACCGCCGAGCGACCGCTTCAGCCTCGCGATGGCCGCCTCCAGGTGGGCCCGCGGGCAGCCGAAGTTGAACCGGGCAAACCCCGGCGCGCCGAAGTCCACGCCCGGCGAGGGCCCGACTCCGGCCGCCTCGAAGACCTGCTGGACGTCCGCCTTGCCGAGGCCCCGGGCGTCGACCCAGGCGAGGAACGTGGCCTCCGGCGGGACGACGGAGAGCCCGGGCAGCGCGCTGAGCTCTCCGCAGAGCCGATCGCGATTCGACCGGAGGTAGGCCAGGAGTGAGGCGTGCCAGTCGTCGCAGCGGGTGAAGGCGGCCTCGGTGGCAATGAGGCCCACGAGGTTCACCCACGGCACGATGCCCGCCATCGCAGCCCGATACCGCTCCCGCAATCCCCGGTCGGGGATGACGGCGAACGCGGCCCCGAGCCCCGCGATGTTGAAGGTCTTGCTGGCGGCCATGAGCGTGAGGGAATGCCCCTCCAGATCGGGGCTCCGGCTGGCGGGTATGTGGCGGACCCGCGGGTCCAGCACGAGGTCGCAGTGGATCTCGTCGGAGCAGAGGAGGACGCCGTGGCGCCGGCAGATGTCCGACACCCTCGCGAGCTCCTCCTCCGTCAGCACGGTCCCGCAGGGATTCATGGGGTTGCACTGAAGGTAGAGCTTGCACCTCGGGTCGGCCGCCAGCCGCTCCAAGGCCTCGAAGTCGAGCGTCCACCGGCCGCCGGCGAGGAGCGTGGGCACGCTCAG
>JACRCS010000591.1 GCA_016218905.1 Deltaproteobacteria bacterium | reverse complement strand
CTGGCCGGCGGTGACCCACCCCCGCCACCCGGAAGCGGTGGTGGTCGACTCCGGACCGAACGGTCTGGCGGGGGCTATCGTCCTCGCCTCGCCACGGGCGCCAGATGCTCCTCCGGGAGGCCGCGCCCGACGTGGGAGGCGGCCTGCGCTCGGAGGAGTTCACCCTCCCCGGGTTCGTCCACGACGTCTGCGCCGCCGTCCTGCCGCCGGCAATCGGCTCCCCCTTCCTCCGGACCCTCCCTCTCACGGCCCACGGGCTCGCTTGGGTGAAGCCTCCGGCTCCCCTCGCCCACCCCTTCGACGGCGGCACCGCGACCGTGCTCGAGCGCTCGCTCCCGGCGATCGCGGCCGGCCTGGGAGCGGACGGCCCCGCCTACCGCGAGCTCGCGGAGCCCTTCGTCCGGCGGTGGGCGAGCTTCCCTGAGAGCGTGCTCCCGCCTCCGGTTCGCGTCCGTCAGCCTCTGCGATGGCCGAACGGCGCAGATTCGCCGCCGTTCGGCCTGCTGGCTTTGTGTGCGAACTAACCGCAGGGGACACTGGTTGCCGATAAGCGGGGGAACTCCCTCGCCTCGCCGGTTTGACATTTAAATGGGGATGACCCAAGTTTGAATTCCAGTGTCTTCCAGGAGGAGCCCATGGACCAGGAGCAGCAATACACAGCCATCGTGGAGCGGGACCGGGACTGGTATGTGATGCACTGCGTCGAGCTCCGGGCCAGCGGCTACGGGCCGACGATCGAAGCGGCGAAGGCGAGCCTGACCGAGGCGATCCTGCTGACGCTCGAAGATCAGGGAAAGAAGAACCGGCGGCGGCCCCAGACCCACTGAGCGGGGGCCGCCCGGCGCTCTCCGAACGGCCGCCTTTCCGGCTGCCTACTTCTCGTAGTGGATGGCCTCGACGGGGCAGGATTCCGCGGCTTCGATGATTCGATCGTCCAGGGAGAGGTCGGCGCCTTCCACCACCGACGCGATCTCTCCTTCGAGCTCGAAGATCTGGGGCGCGAGGTCGACGCAGGTACCACAGGCGATGCACTCGTCGTCCACCCAAACTCTCTTCATCTCTTTCCTCCACGTTTCGAGATACTCGAGCGTCCTGTTTAACACGGCCACCGTGAGCTGACAACCGAGCCGGTGGGCGCGAGTTGCCGCCGGGGGGTGACTCCCGGCATCCGCCGCCGGCGACGGTGGCCGGGGTCCTCGCATAAGTCCCATAGGTCCCGTGACCGGGAATCTGGGAATTATGCGGCCACGCTCCCTACGCTGGGCTATACTCCAGCCGCATTGCTCACCCCTGCGGAGGTCAGGAGCCATGGACCGAGTACTCTCGACGATCCGTTCCGGCGAGACGAAGCTTCTCGAAGAGCTCTTCGACTTCCTCCGGATCCCTTCGGTCAGCACGAACCCCGTCTTCGCCAAGGAGGTCGAACACTGCGCCGAGTGGCTCGCGGACGTCCTCCGGCGGGCGGGCTTCCAGAGCTCGGTGGAACCCACCGGCGGACACCCGGCGGTCCTGGCCGAGTGGAGGGGCGCGCCGGGAGCTCCCACCGTCCTCATCTACGGCCACTACGACGTCCAGCCGGCGGATCCCTTGGAGGCGTGGACTTCGCCCCCGTTCACGCCGACCGTTCGGGACGGGGACGTCATCGCCCGGGGCGCGAGCGACGACAAGGGGCAGGTCTTCTGCCACGTGGCCGCGGCGCGGGCCCACCTGGAGGTACGGGGGAAGCTCCCCGTCAACCTGATCTTCCTGGTCGAGGGGGAGGAGGAGTCGGGCAGCACGAACCTGGAGCAGTACGTGCGCGAGCACCGGGAGCGGCTCGCCTGCGACGCCGTCATCGTGAGCGACTCCGCCCAGTTCGCGCCCGGACTGCCCGCGCTCACGTACGGGCTGCGGGGCCTCATGTACCTGGAGGTGACGGTCACCGGGCCCGCGCTGGACCTCCACTCGGGCACCTTCGGGGGAGCGGTCGTGAACCCGGCGAACGCGCTCGCGTGGATCATCACCCGCCTTCACGACGAGGCGAACCGGGTCGCGGTCCCCGGGTTCTACGACGGCGTTCTTCCCCTCCAGCAGTGGGAGCGCGAAGCGTTCGCGCGCCTTCCCTTCGACGAGCGCGAGTACTGCCGCAAGCTCGGGCTCACCGCGCTCTGGGGAGAGGAGGGGTACTCTACCCTGGAGCGGGCCTGGGCACGGCCGACGCTGGACGTCAACGGCATCTGGTCCGGCTACACCGGCGAGGGCTCGAAGACGGTGCTCCCTTCCACCGCCTCGGCGAAGATCTCGTGCCGCCTCGTCCCGAACCAGGAGCCGGCCCGGATCTGGGAGCTCGTGAAGGCGCGTCTCGAGGCGCTCTGCCCGCCCGGCTGCACGCTCCAGGCGCGGCTCCTCCACTCGGGCAAGCCGGTGCTCCTCCCCGTCGACACGGAGGTGGCGAGGGCCGCCCGCAAGGCGGCTGCCGAGGCGTTCGGCGCGGAACCGGTCCTGATCCGCGAGGGCGGCTCGATCCCGGTCGTCCAGACGTTTCAGGAGGTCCTGGGAGCGCCGGGCGTCCTGCTCGGTTTCGCGCGGCCCGACGACCGCGCCCACGGACCCGACGAGAAGTTCAACTTGGCCGATTTCTTCAAGGGGATCACCGCGAGCGCCCGCCTCCTGGAGGAGTTGGGGCGCGGCCGCGGCTGAGCAGGAGCGAACATGGAGCTCTTTACGCGCAAGAAAAGGCTCACCCAGCTCGCCCGGACGTGCGGGTGAGCGGCGAAAATCGGTCCGACGGTCCTGTCGGACGCCCTCGGCGGCTTCGCCGCCCCCACTGATCCCGAGCTCCTGGTCGGTTACGACACGAACGACGACGCGGCCGTCTACCGGCTGACGCCGGAGGTGGCCGTGATCTCCACGGCGGACTACATCACGCCGGCGGTGGACGACCCGGCCTGGTTCGGCCGCATCGCCGCGGCCAACTCCCTCTCCGACGTCTACGCCATGGGGGGGCGGCCGGTGATCGCCCTGAACCTGGTCATGTTTCCCGCGAAGCTGCTCGGAAGCGAGGTCCTCCGGGAGATGTTGAGGGGCGGCTACGAGAAGGTCTCGGAGGCCGGCGCCTCCCTGGCCGGCGGCCACTCCGTGGAGGACGAGGAGCCCAAGTATGGCCTCGCGGTGACCGGGGTCGTCCATCCCGACCGGATTTGGCGAAACTCGACGGCCCGCCCCGGGGACGCCCTCGTCCTCACGAAGCCGCTCGGCACGGGCGTGCTCTTCAACGCCTGCCGTTCCGGAAAGCTCCCGTGGACGGACCTGGAGCCCCTCCTCCCGGAGGTCGGCGCGTTGAACCGCGCGGCCATGGAGGTGGCGCTCGGCTTCGACGTCCACGCCTGCACCGACATCACGGGCTTCGGGCTGGCGGGCCACGCCCTGGAGCTGGCGAAGGGGAGCCGGGTCATCGTGAACCTCTCCCGGGCCGCCCTGCCCCTCTACCCCCACGCCCTGGAGATGTACCGCAGGGGCGAGACGACCGGCTCGAACCGGCCGAACCGCGCGGCCGCCGTCGGCTTCCTCCAGCTCCCGCCGGGCCTGCGACCCGAGGAGGAGGAGATACTCTTCGACCCCCAGACCTCCGGAGGGCTCCTCCTCTCGGTACCCGCCGACGAGGCCGACGCGTTGGTCGCCCGGCTGCGGGCCTCCGGCGTCGGCGCGGCCGTCCGGATCGCCGAGCTGGAGCCCGATCCGACCGGCCGCGGGTGCGTGTGCCTGCGGTAGAGCCCGCGCCGGAACCGGCTCCGGAGGAGTCCCCGCCGCCCGAAAGAAGCCGGCGTCGCCGGCTGAAACGGCTCTTCCTGGCCGCCCTCCTCTGCGCGGCAGCCCTGGGCGCGCGCGCGGCGGGCCTCACGCATTACGTCGACCCGGAGCGGCTCCGGGCGGCGATCGCCGGCGCGGGGGCGTGGGCGCCCGCCGCCTACGTGCTCGTCTACGCCGTCGCCCCCGCCCTCTTCGTCCCCGGGCTCCCCCTCACGCTCGCGGGCGGGATCCTCTTCGGGCCCTTCTGGGGCGTCGTGTACGCGATCACCGGCGCGACCTCCGGCGCTTGCCTCGCCTTTCTCTTCTCCCGCTACGTCGCCCGGGAGTGGGTGGAGGCCCGGCTCGCCCGCTCCCGCTGGCGCAGCCTCGACGAGGAGGTGGCCCGCCGCGGCTGGAAGGTCGTCGCCTTCACCCGCCTGGTCCCGCTCATTCCCTTCAACCTCCTCAACTACGCGCTGGGACTGACGAAGATCGGCTTCGTCCCGTACGCGCTCGCCACGTTCTTCGGGATGCTTCCGGCGTGCGTCGCCTACGTTGTCTTCTCGAGCTCGCTGCTGGACCTCCTGCGCGGCCGGATCTCGGCGGCGTTGCTCTGGGGCGCCCTCGTGGCCGCGCTCCTGTCCCTCCTGCCGTTCGTCCTCCGCCGGCTCAGCGCGCGGTCGAAACGAGGTTGAGGGGAGTAAGAGCAGGAAGTGCAGGAAGAGCAGGAAGTGCAGGAAGAGCAGGAAGTGCAGGAAGTGCAGGAAGTGCAGGAAGTGCAGGAAGTGCAGGAAGTGCAGGAAAAGCAGGAAGAGCAGGTTGAGAAAAGAGCGGGTCGAGGAAAGAGCGATGACCTCCCACGCTCCGGCCGCCGGAGGCCGGACTCCTCCGCAAGGCCACGACGCCTACCAGGCGCTCCGCTACGGCGAGTACCGGTGGTACCTGGTCGGGATCACGGCCGTCTTTCTCGGCACCCAGATGCAGACCCTCGTCATGGGGTGGCAGGTCTACGAGCTCACCCACGACGCCCTCTCGCTCGGCCTCATCGGCCTCTCGGAGGCCGTTCCCTTCCTGGCGCTGACCCTGCTCGGCGGCCACGCGGCGGATCGCCGGGACCGGCGCGCCATCTCGCTGGCCGCCGCCGCGGTGCTCTTCGCGGGCGCCGCCGTTCTGGTCGGGATCAACCTGGGCGGCGGGCTCCGGTCCGCATGGCCCCTCTACGCCATCCAGGGCCTCGCGGGCGTGGGCCGGGCCTTCTACCGGCCCGCCTCACAGGCGCTCGCGACGGAGCTCGTGCCCCGCGCGGTCTACCAGAACGCCGCCACCTGGCGAAGCTCCGCCGGCCAGACCGCCATGGTGGGCGGCCCGGCCCTGGGCGGCCTCCTCTACAGCCTCGGGAGTGCGCGCCTCGCCTACGGGACGGAGGCGGTGATGATGGCGTTGGGACTTCTCGCCCTCCTCCGGGTGCGGGCGCGTCCCCGCTCCGGCGGGAGCACGGGACCGGTGCTCCGGAGCCTCGCCGAGGGCCTCCGCTTCGTCTTCTCGCAGCGGCTGATCCTCTCGGCCTTGTCGCTCGACCTCTTCGCCGTCCTCTTCGGAGGCGCCGTGGCGCTCCTCCCCGCCTTCGCGAGCGACGTCTTGGGCGTGGGTCCCCGGGCCCTCGGCCTCATGCGCGCGATGCCCGCAGTTGGAGCGGTCCTCATGTCCCTCGCGCTCGCGCACCGCCCCTCCTCCCGGCGGGCCGGGGTGGCCCTTCTCTGGTGCGTGGCCGGGTTCGGCCTCTCCTGGATCGCCTTCGGGCTCTCCCGGAGCTTCGCGCTCTCGCTCCTCTTCCTCGCCGTCGGCGGGGCGCTCGACAACGTGAGCGTCGTCCTGCGCTCGACCCTCGTCCAGACCTACACCCCACTCGAGATGATGGGGCGCGTTCAGGCGGTCAACAGCTTCTTCATCGGGAGCAGCAACGAGCTGGGGGCCTTCGAGTCCGGCCTCGCCGCCCGCCTCCTCGGCCTCATCCCGAGCGTGCTCTTCGGAGGCGCGATGACCCTCGTCGTCGTGGGCGCGACGGCGTGGAAGGTCCCCGAGCTGCGCAGGCTGCGGCGGATCGGGGACGAGGCCTAGGAGCTCGTCCCGCGCTTAGACGCTGGAGTTCGGTTCGAGCGCTCCCGGCCAGACCCGGGCATCTTTCGCGCTGTGCTCAGCGGGGCTCCCGGCGGACCGGCGCTAGAATAGAACCGAAGCACGGAGAGAGGAGGCTTCGCATGCTCGGCTTCGATAGGATTACCTTTGATCCGGCGGTCATGGGTGGGCGGGCGTGCCGAATTGATGGGAGACTAGAGGCCCTTGAGGGCGAGAGATCTTGAAGAACAAGTCAAGTTTCGGAGGTCAGGCGGCAAGGCGCACCTCCTCGATAACGGCGTCAATTGCTCGCGCTGCCTTGTCGAAGGCGCGCGAGGGCCCGAAAGGCTGTGCG
>JACRCS010000590.1 GCA_016218905.1 Deltaproteobacteria bacterium | reverse complement strand
GCCCCCGTCGACTACGCCAAAGCGTTCGAGTGGTACACGAAGGCCGACGCGCAGCACGTGGCGACGTCGGCCAACAGCATCGGCGCGCTCTACTACCGGGGTCTCGGTGTGAAGCAAGATGCCGCGGAAGCGGTGCGGTGGTTTCGTAAGGCTGCCGAGGCGGGAGCCGGAGTGGGGGCCATAAACCTCGCCGGCCGGCTTCTCTCGGGAGAGGGAGTCGCAGAAGACGCGGTCGAGGCCCGCCTCTGGTTCGAGAAGGCGGCCGCGGCAACCGGGACGGACGACGAGACCCTCATCGTCGTCGCGGCCGCGCGGTCCCTGCTGGGGAAGATCTACGAGGAGGGCAACGGGGTCGAGAAGGATCTCGTCAAGGCCCTGCAGCTCTACGGGGAGGCGGCCTCGCGCAACGAGGACGCCCGCCGCGATTTCGAGCGGCTGAAGGCCCGGCTGTCCGGAGATTGACGGCCCCCTGGGCGTTCCTGCGCCGTGACGCGGTGCATAATTCCCGGCTGCCCAGCGCTCCCGAGAGGGTTGCCGGGCCAGGGAGAGTTGCATGGCCATCGTCCTGAACGGCACGTCGCTGACGGTCCCGGATCTCGTCCGCATCGCTCGCCACGGCGAGAAGGTGGAGCTCGCACCGGAGGCGCTCGGGCGGATCCGCGCCTGCCGCGCCGTCCTCGAGGAGAAGATCGACGCCCACGAGATCATGTACGGCGTCAACACGGGGATCGGGGAGTTCTCCGAGGTCGTCCTGACCGACGAGCAGGTCAAGGACTTCCAGCGCTACCTCATCTACAACCACGCGGCCGGCATCGGCGACCCCGCGCCGGAGGAGTACGTTCGCGGCGCCATGGCGGGGCGCGTCAACGTCCACGCGCACGGCAATTCCGGCTGCCGCCCCGTCATCACCCAGACGCTCGTCGAGATGCTGAACCGGGGCGTGACGCCCGTCGTCTGCCAGAAGGGCTCCGTCGGCGCGTGCGGCGACCTCGCCCCGATGTCGCAGGTCGCTCTCCTGCTGCTGGGAGAAGGCGAGGCGACGTACCGGGGTGAGCGCCTTCCCGGGAAGGTCGCGATGGAGAAGGCGGGGATAGAGATTCCGGGCCTCATGGCCCGCGACGGCCTCGCCACGATCAACGGCTCGAACCTCCTGACGGCGATGAGCGCCATCCACCTGTACGACATCGACCGGTGGCTGAAGCAGGCCGAGGTCGCCTGCGCCATGTCGCTCGAGGCGCTCTTCGCGAACTTCAAGCCTTACGACGTGCGCCTGCATAGGCTGCGCGGATTCGCCGGGGCGATCCGCTCCGCCGCGTCGATCCTGAAGTGCGTCGACGGGAGCGACCTCCTCACGGGAAAGCTGAAGACGAAAGTCCAGGTCGCCTACTCGATGCGCTCGACGCCGCAGGTGATCGGCGCCGCGCACGACGCGGTCGCCTACGCGCGGATCCAGGTCGAGACCGAGCTGAACGGCGTGGGCGACAACCCGATCTTCCTTCCCGAGGAGCGGCTCACCCTCACCGGAGCGAACTTCCAGGGGACGCCCGTCTCCCTCCCGATGGACATGATCGGCGCCGCGGTGACGATGGTTTCGGTCCTTTCCGAGAGGCGCCTGAACCGGCTCAACCACCCGGCTCTCTCGGTCGGCCTCCCCGCGTTCCTCACGAAGGGGGCCGGGATGTTTTCGGGCCTCATGCTGAGCCAGTACACCGCCGACACGCTCATCGTCGAGCAGCGGATCCTCTCGATGCCGGCCTCGATCCAGTCGATCCCCGCCGCGGCCGACCAGGAGGATTTCGTCTCGATGGGGATGAACACCGCGATCAAGAACGGCCAGATTCTCGACAACGCGTACGGGATTCTCGGGATCGAGATGATGGCCGCCGCCCAGGCGCTCGACTTCCGCGACTTCACGCCGGGACGCGGCGTGGCGGCCGCCCGTCGGGTCGTGAGGACCGTCGTCGACCACCTCGACGTCGACCGTCCCCTCTACACCGACCACACGAACATGAAGGAGCTCGTTCGCTCCTGCCAGGTTCTGGAGGAAGTCGAGAAGGAGGTCGGGCCGCTCGGCTGACGGAGCGCGGATCAGCTCCGCACGAAGTGGGGCATGACGAACGGGATCGGGAGCGAGAGCTCGACGATCCCTCGGCCCCACCCCCGGCTCCCCCGGGCGGGACGGGTTCCCCCCGATTTGGCTCAGCTCGGGGGCTGGAGGAACTGATGATCGAGGTGACCTCTCTGTCGAAGGCGTACGGCGACCTGACGGCCGTCGCGAACCTCTCCTTCCGCGTCGGCGCCGGTGAGGTCCTGGGGCTCGTCGGGCCGAACGGAGCAGGGAAGACTACGACGCTGCGGTGCGTCTGCGGGATTCTCCCCCCGTCCGCGGGGAGCGTGAGGATCGGCGGGCACGACCTGAAGGCCGAGCCGGTGGCCGCCAAGCGGGAGCTCGCGTTCATGCCCGACGAGCCGAACCTCTTCCCCTACCTGACGGTCGCGGACCACCTCGCGCTGACCGCCCGTCTCTGGCAGGTCGACGGGGCGAAGGAGAAGGGGAGAGTCCTCCTGGACGAGCTGGAGCTCGCCGGGAAGGAGAACGCCATCCCGTCGGAGCTCTCGCGCGGGATGAGGCAGAAGCTGGTCGTTGCCTGCGGCCTCCTGCACGACCCCAAGGCGTTGATCTTCGACGAGCCCTTGACCGGGATCGACCCTGGAGGGATTCGCCGGATGAAGCAGACGATCGTGAGGAGGGCGCGCGAGGGCGCCGCCGTTGTCGTTTCGTCCCACCTCCTCCACCTCGTCGAGGAGATCTGCGACCGCGTCCTGATCCTCTCCCGGGGCGCCCTGGTGCTCCTCGGGACGCTCGACGAGATCCAGGCGCAGGCGGGCGCAGGCGGCTCGACGCTCGAGGAGATCTTCCTGCGGGTCACGGAAGGGCAGGGAAGCGGGCCCGCCGCCGCGCAATGAGAGCCTCCTCCGCCGCGCCGGCGCTCCTCTTCCTCGCGGTCCGCTCGGCGCGCAACTCGCTTCTCCAGCGCTTGCGCCGCCTGCGCGAGGCCCGCTATCTCGTCGGGTTCCTGATCGCCATCGGCTACTTCTCGTTCATGCTCCGGGGACCGATGGCGCGGATCCGCGGGGGGCGGCCGGCGGGAGCCGACGCGCTCCCGGCCGAGGCCCTCGCGATCGTCCTCCTCGGCGCCTCGGCTCTTCTCCTCGGCCTGCTCGCGCTCTTCTGGGTCTTTCGCCGGGGAAGCGCGGCCCTCTCTCTGTCCGAGAGCGAGGCCCACTTTCTCTTCGCGGCCCCCCTCACGCGGTCGGCGATCGTCCACTACGCGCTGCTGCGGCCGCAGCTCGGCGTTCTCTTCGGGTCGTTCATCCTGACGGTGATGTCTGGGAGGATCGCGCGTCCCGGAGGGTGGCGGACGTTGGTCGGCAGCTGGCTCGCGCTGGCCACAGTGGGGTTCCACCTCCGGGCGATGGGCTTTTTCAAGGCGAGGCTCCGCTCGAGGGGACTCGTGCTCCGCATCACGGCGTTTCTCGTGATCCTCGGCGCCGCGGCGTCCGCCGTCACCGCGACGGCTCTCTGGCTGCTCGACCTCCGGACGGTCCTTCCGGCTCTCCCCGACGGGGGCTCGCTCCTGAGCCGGGGGGCGCTCCTCTGGGAGGAGCTCCTCCCCTGGAGGTCCCGCTTCGTCCCGTCGGTCCTCCTCGTCCCGTTCCGCCTTTTCCTCGCTCCTCTCTTCGCCCCGACGGCCACGGCGTTCCTCGCCGCGCTGCCGGGTGCCGCCGTCCTCCTCCTCCTGAACTACGCCTGGCTCATGAGGACGAGCGTCGCGTACGAGGAGGCGACGCTGGCGGCCGCCGACGCCAAGGCGCGGCGGAATGCCCTCCGCGTCGCGATGCGCGAAGGGATCGCGCTCCCCGCCGAAGGACAGCGGACGGCCGTCCCCTTCGACCTCGCCCCCGCCGGCCGCCCGGAGCTCGCGGTCACCTGGAAGAACCTCCTCGTCCATGGGCGGACGAGGCTCGCGACGCTGGGCCGTGCCGCGGCAATCATGGCCCTCGGCCTCGTCTTCGTTCCCTTCCTCATCCTCAGGTTCGTCCCCGACTTCATCTTCGCCGTTCCGCTCCTGGCGGCCGTGATCCCGGCAGCCGGAGTCTTCCTGGCGCTTCTCTTCCCGCTGGGGAGGACGAACGATTTCCGCGGGGACCTGCGCGCGGCCTCTGTTCTCAAGACCTGGCCCCTTCCTCCCGAACGGCTCGTCCTGGGCACTCTTCTGGCGCCCTGGTTGGCCTCCCTCATCCTCCTCGCGTTCACGCTCATCGCCGGCGCGGCGCTCGCCGCCGGTCTGTATTTCGCGCCGTGAGGAAGCCTCCCCGGGCCCGCGACACGTTGGGCGATCGCATCCGCCTTCACTGCGTTGCTCCTCGTTCCCCCCGCCTCCGCTCTCGTCCTTCTCGTCCAGAACGTGGCCGTCCTCGCGTTCCCGGCCTGGTTCTCGGAGCTCGGCCGACGTTCCGCGGGCTTCGAGGCGACCGGGATCCGCCTCCTCGCGTTCCTCGCCACACTGCTGACCCTCGCCGTGGCATGCCTCCCGGGCGTTCTCCTCGCCGCGCCCGTCCTCTACTTCGGCCTCGGGCCCCTCGGTCCTGCGGCGCTGCCGCTCGCGGCCATAGCGGCTTCCATGCCCTTCTGGGCGCTCATCTGGGGGGGCGTCAAGCTGGTCGGCTTCCTTTGGGACCGCTTCGACCCGTCCTCCGGGACCCCGTTGTGAGAGATGCGCCGCCCGGGCGGGACGGGTTCCCCCCGATTCAGCTCAGAAACGGTCGAGGGACCTTGCGACCACGAACTTCACGCCGGGACGCGGCGTGGCGGCCGCCCGCCGGGTCGTGCGTACCGTCGTCGACCACTTCGACGTCGATCGTTCCCTCTACACCGACCACACGAACATGAAACAGCTCGTTCGCTCCTGCCAGGTTCTGGAAGAGGTCGAGAAGGAGGTCGGGCCGCTCGGCTGACCCGGTGTCGCGGCGGCCGGTGAGGTCCGAAGGGATGGCCGAGGGGACGCTCTCGTACGTCGCGGCTGGTTCCGTCGGGGCGTCGGGAAGCGGGACGGCCCCTCTTCGCCTCCGCGCAGGCCAGCAGGGCGACTTCCAGGACGTGACGGACTATCTCAGGAAGGTCGGGCTCGGGATTCCGCAGCCGACCGCCGATCAGCCCCAGGTCGGGACGTTCGCGCTGAGGCCGGCGTCCGCCCGTCAGCTCCGGAAGAAGTGAGGCATGCCTGCGCCAACGGCAGCTGGAATTCCAGCCGCTGGTCCGACACGTCGAACCGGCCGTCCTGGTAGTCCCGCCTGTCATATCGGACCTGGAATCTCGCAGAGGGAAAGCCCGGAACGAACGAACCAACGAACGAACCAGCGAACGGCAGCCCCCCAAGTCGGCGCCGCTGAAACCCTGGCTGAATCCCAGGAATGCGCTAGCATCTGATGCGTGCGCACCACGATCGACATCTCGGAGGATGTGCTTTTCGCTGTCAAGGAGCGCGCCCGGCGCGAGCGGCGAAGCCTGGGTGAAGTCCTGTCCGAGCTAGCGCGCCAGGCCCTCACTCAAGGGCCGGCTGCCGACAAGATCGCCGAGGAGCCAAGCTTCTATGGCTTCGAGCCCCTCCCCCGACGCGGCCAGGCCGTGTCGAACGAGCTCATCGACCGCCTCCGCGAGGAAGACATCGAGTGAGCCGCGCTCTTCTCGACGTCAACGTCCTGCTGGCGCTT
>JACRCS010000589.1 GCA_016218905.1 Deltaproteobacteria bacterium | reverse complement strand
TGCATGGTGTGGCAGCCCTCGCACTCGGCGACGCCGCCGCTGTGGAACGCCAGCGCGCTGCCGGCGAGCCCCAGGGTGAGCGCGGACGCCGCGGCAACGGCCCATCGAAGATTCTTGAAGCTCATCTCATCCTCCATCCTGTTGTTGACGATGTCGTTTCTCCGGCTGCCCGGCCGTCCTCGGGGGACCCGTCGGCTTTGCGTCCCCGCCTCGCGGCGGGTTTGCCTTTATCGGAGGATGTCGTGAGTCGTCCGTGACGCGTTGTTGTCCGTCGGTGCCCGACCCCGTCCGTCCGTGGCGGGGTCTGTACTCTGCGTCGGCGTCCACCTCCTTTCCGGCCCGCCTCGGGCCACTTTCCCCTCGTCAGTTGACGGCCACCTGGAACACGCTCACGCCTCGGCGGGCGTTCTGGCTCACGTAGACCCTCCCCCACGAGGCCACGGCGAGCCCGAAGGGCGCCACGAGCCCGCCGGGGCCCAGGCCTCGGCGCCCGAACTCGGTCACGAACTTCAGGGCGCGATCGAAGGCCAGGACCACGCAGCGCAGCGTGTCGACCACGTAGACGGTTCCCTGCGCGTCGGCGCCGATGCCGTTGATGACGCCGAACCGGCCCGGCGCACTGCCGCGCCGGCCGAAGGACTCGAGGGCGCCGGCCGGCGGCAGCCGGTAGGCCTTGGCCGTGGCCGGCACGGTGAAGAGCAGACTCCCGTCCGCGGCCACGGCGAATCCTCCGAGGCCGGTGTCCCCGACCTCCTGCTCCGTCATCTCCAGCAGGGCCGGCAAGTTCCAACTCCGCTGGACGCAGCCCTGGCCGTCGGCCGCCACGACCCGCATCGAGCCTTCGCTCGCGAGGTAGATCACCCCGTCCCGGAGCACGAGCCGGCTCGGCCCGAAGCCCTCGAAACCCTCGGGCAGCCCGGTCACCTCGATCCGCCCGACCGGCTCTCCCCGGAAGTTGCAGCGCACGATGGAGAAATCGCGATCGTTGAGCCCGCGCTCGCTCGGAAAGTAGGAGAGGAGCAGAATCGTCCCGTCGTCCTGGACCGCGACGTCGTACACCTGGCCGAGCCGCTCGTCGTCGCCGAACCGGAACACCTCCATCCCCTGCTCGTTGAGGAGGATCACCGAGCCCTGGGTCGGGTCGCAGACGTAGACCTCGCGGGTCTTCTCATCCACCGCCACGCGGACGCCGCTGAAGAGAATCGGTCCGGTGAAACCGGCGAGGTTGTAGAGGAAGGAGCCAGTGAGGCCTGCCCGGGCCGTGGTGGCACTCCCAAAGGCCCAGAGGATCCCGAGCACCAACACCCCGGCGCAGTGCCGAAGGGTTCGAAGAGCGAAGGTTCTTTGCGTGGGGCTCGTCATCGTCGTCCAGGCCGCCGTTGGGTGCGCGCGCCGCGGTCGGCGCCTCGCAGGAGGGAAGAGCATGGGCCGTGCCAGGACGCGCTCCGGCCAGGCCTGCCGCGCCGGGGCCGCGTTTCCCCCTGGCGACGACGCTGAACCGGGGTCGAAAGGTGGTGAGATGACCAGATCGGTTGGTCATTTCCCGAGGTCATCGGTGGGCACCGGGAGATCCTCCCGGATCTTCAGCGTGACAATTCGCACAACATGTCGTTACCGCAGGAGATTTTTGCTTCCTAGGTTGTTGACTCGATAAGTCGGTGATTTCACCAGGTGCCCTTGGGCAGCGGCGACACGACGCTCAGCGGGGAAGCACGCGAGGGCGGGGACGGGAACGCGGGGGGAGAAGGGTTCTACGGGCGAGAGGGCCGAGAGACGGAGCGGCGGTGCGGGCTCAGGGGCGCAGCGTGAGGGGAATCGTGGGAACGGGGCCGCAGGCCACGGCGACGCTCAGGGAGGAGTCGGAAGGCTCAGTCCAGCCCGAACTTCTTCATCTGGTACCGCAAAGTGTCGTAACTCACCTGCAGCAGACGCGCCGCCTCGGCGCGGTTGTGCCCGGCCTTCTCCAGCGCCGAGACGATAAGGTTCCTCTTCACGTCTTCGAGCGAGATCCCCTGGTCTTGCAGCACCGCCATCGGCGCCGGCGCCTCCGCGACGGCCTGCCGCGGTTCCAGGATCTCGCGGGGCAGGTGCGCAAGCTCGACGGTCCCCCTGTCGCCCGCCTCCAGCACCACAAGCCGCTCCACCAGGTTCCTGAGCTCTCGGACGTTTCCCGGCCAGGAGTAGGCGAGCAGGGCCTCCTCGGCGTCCGGAGAGAACCCGTCGAGCGGCTTCTTCTTGTAGCGCTCGGCGAACCGTGCGAGGAAGTGCCTTGCCAGCAAGACCACGTCCCGCCCTCGCTCGCGCAGGGGCGGCAGATGGACCGCGAAGGCGTTGAGCCGGTAGAACAGATCGGAGCGGAACTGGCCCTTCTGGACCGCCTCGCCCAGGTTTCGATTCGTGGCCGCCAGGACCGTCACGTGGATCGGGATGTCGTCCTTGCCGCCGATCCGGCGCACCAAGCGCTCCTCGAGCACCCGGAGGAGCTTCGGCTGGAGGAGAAGCGGCATTTCGCCGATCTCGTCGAGGAGGAGAGACCCTCCCTCGGCCAGCTCGAAGACCCCCTTCTTGTCTGCCTTGGCGTCGGTGAACGCCCCCCGCTCGTGGCCGAAGAGCTCGCTCTCGATGAGGTTCGGCGGAAGCGCCGCGCAGTTGATCGCCAGGAACGGCGTTTCCGCCGATCCCAGGTCGCCGCGCATCCGGGCGTGGAGGTGCCGGGCGACGAGCTCCTTGCCGGTACCGCTCTCCCCGGTAATGAGGACCGTGCTCACCCCGGCGTCCGCCAGCTTCTCCACCTGCTCACGCAGGACCTTCATCGGCGCACTCTCATAGACGAGCCCGCGCTCGCGACGCCTCGTGCCCACGCGTTTGAGATAGGTGAGCTCCCGCTTCATCTTTCGATGGTCGATCAAGCGGCGTACGACGACCTTGACCTCTTCCAGGTCGAAGGGCTTGGTGAGATACTCGGCCGCCCCGGCCTTCAAGGCCTTGACCGCGGTCGTGGCCGTGCTGTCCGCGGTGAGCATCACGACCTCGGTGTCGATGCCGCGCTCCTGGATCTCCCGGAGGACATCGAGTCCGCTCGCGTCCCCGAGTGACACGTCGAGCATCACCACATCGGGCGACCAGGCGCTGATCTTCGCGGCCAGCCCCGCCGCGCTGTCCGCACCCTTCACCTCGTAGCCTTCTTTCTTCATGGCCCGAGCGAGCATGCTGGCGATCAGGTCGTCGTCGTCCACGACGAAGACCCTTCCGGCGGGGCTCACGGACCCTCCTCCTGGACGGCCGCGGGCAGACGGACGGTGAAGCAGGCCCCCCCTCCCGCAGCCTCCGTCACGCCGATCGTCCCTCCGTGCTTCTCGATCAGCACCCTGCTGATGGCGAGCCCCAGCCCCGTGCCTTTGGCCTTCCTGGTGAAGAAAGGTTCGAAGACCCTGTCTCGAAGCGAGGGGTCGACGCCCGGCCCTTCGTCCGAGAACTCTACGCGGACAAAGCCGTTCTCTCGGCACGTCGCCACCGTGAGCGTGCCGCCCTCGGGCATGGCGTCGATGCCGTTGAGGACCACGTTCAGAAAGACCTGGAAGAGCTGGTCCGGATCCCCGAACACCGAAGGCAGGTCCGGGTCGAAGCGAGTGACCCACCGGACCACCCCGTTGTGCCGTGGGACCGCCGGCCGGTGCTGCAGCGCGAGGGTCCTCGCCCTCTCGAGCAGCCCGTTGACGTCCACGGTCTGCCGTTGGGGTTCACTCGGCCGCGCGTACCCGAGGAGATCTTTCATGAGGGTCTCGATGCGCGCGGCCTCTTCCGTCACCTTGGAGAAGAGGCCGCGGTCCTCCTCGGTGAGGTCCAGGTCGTCGGCGAGCACCTGAAGCGTCACCTTGATGGCCGAAACCGGGTTTCGGATCTCGTGGGCGATCCCCGTGGCGAGCTGCCCGCACACCATCATCTGATCGGCCCGCTGCAGCTGCGCCATCTGTTCCCGAAGCGCCTGCGCCATCTCGTTGAACGACTCGCCGAGCTCCGAGAACTCGTGCTCGAGCCCGCTGACCCGATACTCCAGGTCTCCGGACTTCAGCCGTCGCGTCGCCTCGAGCAGGGCACCGACCGGTTTGGAGAAGAACCGGACGAAGTACACCGACAAGCCGATGACCAGGAGCGGGCCCGCCGCCATCAACGAAAACAGGATCAGGTTGGTCTGGCGGATGGTGTTGATCGTCGCATACGTCTTCTGCTGAAGATTGCTGGAGGTCAGCGACAGCATGTCGTGGACCTGACCGAGCAGCGAGGCGCCGACCTTGAACGCCTCGTCTTCCTCACGCACGAGCCGCTCGGCGTTGGCCCT
>JACRCS010000588.1 GCA_016218905.1 Deltaproteobacteria bacterium | reverse complement strand
TGCCGCGCTCACGAAATCGGCGAGTCGAAGCATGGGTCTACCCACCCACCCGCAGGGGCCACCGAGCGCGGTTCCCCCGAGATCGGCGCCCTGGGTGCACTACGCCTGGGTGATCGTCGCGGTCACGTTTCTCGCCCTCATCACCGCGGCCGCTGTCCGCTCGGCCCCGGGCGTCTTCATCGTTCCCCTGGAACGGGAGTTCGGCTGGACGCGGGCGACGATCTCGGTCTCGCTCTCCGTCAACCTCCTGCTCTATGGCCTGATCGGCCCCTTCGCCGCGGGGTTGCTCGAGGAGATCGGGGTGAAGCGGACGATGGCGGGCGCGCTCGGGCTCCTCGCCCTCAGCGTCGGCCTCACCGCCGCGATCTCGAAGCCGTGGCACATGCTCGTCCTCTGGGGCTTCGCGGTGGGCTGCAGCGCGGGGATGATCACGACGACCCTCAGCGCGATCCTGGTCAATCGCTGGTTCGTGCGCGACCGAGGGATCGTCCTCGGGATCCTCACCTCCAGCATGGCGGCAGGCCAGCTCATCTTCCTCCCGGTGCTCGCGTTGATGACCGAGCGGTACGGCTGGCGCGCCGCGGTCTACACGATGGTGGCGACGCTCCTCGCCGCCATCCCGATGGTCCTCTTCTTGATGCGGGATCGGCCGGCGGACGTGGGGCTTCGGCCTTACGGGGACGACGGAGAGGCGCCGCCGGTCCCGGCCGCTGCGGCGACCGGGAACTTCGTGCGCACGGCCTTGTCGGGCCTCGCCCTGGGCGTCCGCTCGCCCGACTTCTGGCTCCTGGGAGGGAGCTTCTTCGTCTGCGGCGCGACGACCAATGGGCTCATCGGCACGCACCTGATCCCGGCGTGCATCGACAACGGGATCCCGGAGGTCCGCGCGGCCGGCATGGTCGCGCTGATGGGGGTGCTCAACCTGGTCGGGACGAACCTCTCGGGCTGGCTCTCCGACCGCTTCAACAATCGATATCTGCTCTGCTGGTACTACGGGCTCCGGGGGCTCTCATTGCTGGGGCTGCCTTACGCGCTCACCGAAAGCTCGATGAGCCTGTCGGTGTTTGCCGTCATCTACGGCCTCGACTGGATTGCGACGGTGCCCCCTACCGTGCGCCTGACCGCCGACATCTTCGGCCGGGAACGTGTCGGCGTCGCCTACGGCTGGATCTTCGCCCTCCACCAGGTCGGAGCCGCCCTGGCCGCCGTGGGAGCTGGAACGGTCCGGACCTGCCTCGGCGAATACGTGGTGGCCTTTCTCGCCGGCGGTGCCCTCTGCCTCCTCGCGGCTCTCTTTGTGCTCCGGATCGGCAAAACGGCTCGGAGCCGGGCGGAGATCCGCGCCGTCGGAGCGGCAGAGTAGGCCGGCTCCGGAGGTCTCCCGGGGGAGGCCTCCGGGTGTGCTCTCTGCCGCGTATGGTCGGTGCTCGGCCGGCGAACCGCGATCACACCGCTCTCTTGTGGATGCCCCACTCGCCGTGGCGGACGCCGGGTTCGCCTACCCCCGCGGAGATCACCTCCGCTCCACGGCCGTAGCGGAAGTCGTGGACCGGCAGGACGGCGCGGCTGAACGACTCCTCGATCAGCAGGGCCATACCGGCGTACCAGGCCAGGAGCGCACTGAGCACGAACAAGTAGCCTCCGAGCGCTCCCACCGCCGCACTGCCCGTGGCCACGGCGACGGCCTGGGCCAGGGCGCCCAGCGCCGCGGAGAGCTTCACGGAGAAGGAGGCGAGATTCGTCGCCAGGGCCGCGGCGGCGCAGCCGGCCGAGACGAAGGCGAGAGCCAAAAAGCAGTAGCCGAGAGGTCCGCTCATGAGAGCCGGGGCGCCGAGCGCTCCCACCGCGCCCAAGCGGCCCATCCAACCGAAGCTCAGCCAAAAAGCGCCCCAGACGCCGTGGAACGCCGTGGAGGCACCGTCGCGGGCCTTGAACGCCCACATGGCGGCGGCGAACTGCGCCAAGCCGAAGAAGGTGATCAGAAGAGACCCGAGAAGAGTTCCACCTCCCAGTCCTCTCCAGCCGGCGAACTGCCCGCCTGCCAGAAAAGCGGCGACTGAAAACGCGAAAAAGCCGAGCATCGAGACTTCTGCGATGGGTTGAAGGAAGATGCGGGTCCGTTCCTGGACCGCCCCCTCCTGAAAGTCCTTTCTTATCGTAGCCATGACTTACCTCCTCAAAGCCGTGCGGGTCGACGTGCCGCCCGCTGCCCGATCGACTGCCCCCGCGTCGGTCCCCTCGGTCGAAGACCCTCTCGTTGCTGATCGTGGGCGAGTCTCCGACCGGGCACCCACGCGACTGCAGACACTGCCTTGTGCTAAGTCCTCCCGGCCGAAACGACCAGGATCGGGGAGGGAGCTGAACGTGTATTTCCGAAGTCGCTCCCCTGGCTGCTGCGGCGGAAGAGCGTCAGCGTCTCCGGCCCCTCCCCCCACCCGAGGACTACTCGCCGACCGTGAGCGGGACCCTGGACTTCGTCTCCGCCAGGACCGAAAGAGGGGACGCTTCCGGATGGGCGGGCGAATACCCTCCCGTCCAGGAGTCCAGCGCGTAGCCTTCCTCCCCGTGCTCGATGATGTCGAGGCCCTGGCGCTCGACCTCTTCGGAAGCCCGAAGGCCGATCACCGCCTTGACGACGTAGGCGATGACGGTGGTGGCGACGATCGCGAGACAGAGGGTCAGCCCGATGGCCTTGAGCTGTTCGAGCCAGAGGCCGTTCGAGACGAGAGCCGCGAGCCCGCTCTGGGTGGCCGCGTTCGCGGCATCGAGCTTCCCGCCGACGTCCGCCAGGTTGTCGGCGATGTTCCCGTTGACCGAGTTCGTCGCCAGGAGACCCGCGAGCACGGCACCGAGAGTGCCGCCGACCGCGTGCACCCCGAAGGTGTCCAGCGCGTCGTCGTAGCCGAACCACGCTTTGACCTTGTAGCACATGAGGAACGGAACGATGCCGGCGGCGAGGCCGATGATCACGGCGCCCGAAGCGTTGATGAAGCCGCACGCCGGCGTGACGACCACCAGGCCGCTCACCGCGCCGGAGCAGAAGCCGAGGACCGTCGCCTTTCCCTTGAGGACGTACTCGGCCGTGCCCCATACGAAGCACGCGACGGCCGCCCCGAGCGTCGTGGTCATGAAGGCGTTGGTCGCGATGCCGTCCGCCGCCAGCGCGCTCCCGGCGTTGAACCCGTACCACCCCGCCCACAACATGCCCGTGCCGACCATGCAGAGGACCATGCTGTGGGGCGGCATGGGCTCCTTCCCGAAGCCCAGGCGTTTTCCGAGGATGAGGCAGAGGATGAGCGCGGACCAGCCCGAAGACATGTGCACCACCGTCCCTCCGGCGAAATCGAGGGCGCGGATACCGGCCTTGGCGTTCCAGACGCCGTTCATGAAACCGTCGATTCCCCAGACCATGTGCGCCAACGGGAAGTACACGGCGAACATCCAGAGGGTCACGAAGGCGAGGATTGCCGAGTACTTCATGCGTTCGGCGATCGCGCCCACGATCAGCGCCGGAGTGATGATCGCGAACATGAGCTGGTACATCGAGAAGACGTTGTGCGAGATCCAGTAGGAGTAGTCCGTGTTCGGCGCCGAGTCGACGCCGTTCAGGAACGCGAAGGTAAAGGGGTTTCCGAGGAAGGGGGTGCCCCGTGCGAAGGCCATGCTGTAGCCGCAGAGCCACCAGAGGACGGTCACGAGGCCCGCGATCCCGAGACACTGGGCGAGCACCGAGAGCACGTTCTTCCGGCGGACCAGCCCTCCATAGAAGAGCGCGAGCCCCGGCAGGGTCATGAACAGGACGAGGGCCGCGGACGTCATCTGCCAGGCGTTGTGCCCCGGCCCCGGCCCCGGCACCTTCGTGCCGACCGTCGAACCCGCGGCGTCGGACCCCCGGGCGACGTTGTTCATGTAGGCCTCGAGGTCCGCCACCCGCTGACTCAGGTCCGGTTCCGTCTTGACGGCGGCGGCCGGCTCCTGCGCCCGCGCCGGCTTCGGAACCGCGAAGAGCACGGCCAGCACCGCGCCCAGGGCAAGGAGCGACATGCCGAGGACTCGAACTCCAGATGATAATCTCATGCGCTTCTCCTCCTGCTCGAAGTCGGGCTCAGGGACGCCCGCGGCGCGGGTGCCTGCGGACCGCGCCTTACCGGTTGATTTCAGGGCCCCCTTTTCAAGGGCCGTGCCGACCCGCGGCCGGCGTCGTTTCGGCGGTCGTCCGGGCCGAGAGGAGACGATGCAGGCGGGCGTTCCCTTTACAGAAATGTGTCGAGAGTTCCCCACGAAGACAAAATTGTTGCGGGCTGCCTCCGAGCCCGACGGCCGGCGGAGCTACGAGGACGTGTGTTTGGGAGATAGCGTCCGGAGCTGGAGGAAGATGCCTCCGGAGACGGACAAAAGCGTAGTGCCCCCGTCCAGCGAGGAATCAACACGAGCCCGTGGAAGGGGTATGATCGAGGACCTTCTATGTCTCGTTCCCGGGACGGCGGGGGCGAAGCTCCAGCGGAGGGGAGATGGCCAGAGAGTCGGACGAGCAAGGCGTGTCACCGGCAGGCGCCGTGGGTAGGCGCTACCGCCACGTCGGCAAGGCGACTCCCCGCAAGGACGCGCGGGACATCGTCACCGGCGGGGCGGTGTACCTCGGCGACCGCAAGATTCCCGGAGCGCTCTGGGGCAGGGTGCTCCGAAGCCCGCACCCCCACGCGCTCGTCCGGCGCGTCGACAAGACGAGGGCGGAGGCGCTTCCCGGCGTCCGGGCCGTACTCAGCCATGAGGATCTGCCGGACTGGCGCCTCGGCACGCCCCGGTACACCCGTCCTCTGGACGGCAAGGTCCGCTATGTGGGGGACGGCGTCGCCCTCGTCGCCGCGGACACGGAGGCGATCGCCGGAGAGGCCGTCGGGCTGATCCACGTCGAGTACGAGGAACTGCCCGCGGTTTATGGGCTCGAGGAGGCGCTCGAGCCGGGGGCCCCGCAGCTCTACGACGAGGCTCCCGGAAACGTCGTGCAGGCCGGGACCTCGTTCTTCGGCCCCAAGTGCCTGACGGGCCTCCGAACGGGCGACGTGGAAGAGGGCTTCCGCCGGGCCGACGTGGTGGTCGAGGGGACCTGCGGGTTCCAGAACATCCCCAACCCCCTGCCGGCCGAAGCCGCCGGCGTCGTCGCCCTCTGGGAGGAGCCCGACCGCGTCACCTTCTGGCTCTCTACCCAGGGGCCCGGCCAGGACAGGGTGATCCTCTACTACGCCTTCGGCCGGAAGGTGGACGTCCGGGTGATCGGGAGCGCCTGCGGCGGCAGCTTCGGGTCCAAGTTCATGTCGATCCAGCTCGCGCTCCAGGCGGCTGCTCTCAGCCGCGCGACGCGCCGGCCCGTCCGGCTCCACATGACCCGAGAGGAGCAGCTTGCCGCCTTCGTCCTCCGGGTCGAGTCCAAGCTCCGGGCGAAGGTCGGGATGCGCAGGGACGGCGAGGTGACCGCGATCTCCGGCGACTGGCTCGTGGGGACCGGCGTCTACTCGATGACGACCCAGGCGCAGGTGGCCGTGGGCTGCGGCGAAGTGCAGATCGCGGTCCGGTGCGCCAACTGGGACCTCCGGTCCCGCATCGTCTGCACGAACCGGAGCGCCTCCGGGATCATCCGGGGCTTCGGTGGGCAGGAGCTCAAGTCGGCGCTCCTGCCCATCCTGTACAGTGCCATGGAGAAGCTCGACGTCGACCCCGTCGACTTCTTCCGCAAGAACTATCGCAAGCCCGGCGACGAGTACCTCTGGCGAAACGGCGAGAAGTACGTCTACCGGGGCATCGACTTCTCCGAGATGATGGAGGCCGGCGCGCGGGCCTTCGGCTGGAAGTCGAAGTGGAAGGGGTGGCTGAAGCCCACGGCCGTGAACGGGACCCGGCGGGTGGGCGTAGGGGTCGGGATCCACGGGTGCGCGGACATCGGGGAGAGCGTCACGGAGGCGTACGTCCGCCTCGACCCGCAGGGCAGGGCGGTCCTCTACTCGCCCGCCACCGAGCACGGCACGGGCCAGCCGACGAACCTCTGCAAGGTCGTCGCCGAGGTGCTCCAGCTCCCCCTGGAGGGGGTGTCGCTGACGCCTCCCGACACGGCCGTCACGCCGTACGACTTCGGCCCGGTGGGCTCCCGAGGAACATGGGGCATGGCCAGCGCGGCGATCGAAGCGGCGGAGGACGCCCGAAGGAAGCTCTTCGAGCTCGCGGCGCCGCTGCTGGGGGCGGGTCCGGAGGAGCTCGAGACGGAGGACGGGCAGATCTTCTCGAGGACGGCCCCGGAGCGGAGGATCCCCTGGTCGAAGGCCCTCACGTTCGATCGGACGGTCCTGGGGCAGGGACGCTTCGACCCGGACTGGACGCTCACGAACTGCCTGCTGACCTTCGTCGAGGTGGAGGTGGACACCGAGACCGGGAAGGTCGACCTGCGGCGGGTGGTCAACGCCACGGACGCGGGCCTCGTGATCGACCCGCCGGGCCTCACGAACCAGCTCAACGGCTGCCTCGGCTCGGCCGGCATCGACAGCGCGCTCTTCGAGGAGACGATCCTCGATCGCCGCTCGGGGCGCGTCCTCACTGCGAACATGATCGACTACAAGTGGAGGACCTTCTCCGAGCTCCCGGAGATCCGGAACGTGGTCCTCGAGACGCCGATGCCGAGCCACCGTTTCCACGCCGTCGGCGTGGGCGAGATCGCGACCGCCCCCGGCCCGGCCGCCGTGCTCCTGGCCGTCTCGAACGCGATCGGCGCGCGGCTCTCGGAGTACCCCCTGACGCCCGACCGCGTCCTCAGTGCCCTCGCTCGCGTCTCGGGAGCGGCCGCAGCCGTGGGACCCGAGGCCCGGGCCGAGGCGGCGGTTGGGGACGTCCGTTGACGTCGTAGCCGCGGGGGAGTACACCGTCGCCCATGAAAGTTCGCCCGGAGGAGGAGCTCTATCCCATCGACCAGGTCCGGGAGACTGTGGGAGGACTGCCGCAGTTCCAGGAGCTCGGCATTCGCATCGTCGAGGTGGGGCGGGGCGTCTGCGTCGCGAGGCTCGAGCCCTCGCCCCGCCTCGCGGGGAACCCGGAGACGGGGGCCGTCCACGGCGGCGTGATCACGACCCTCCTGGACAGCGTCGGCGGGGCGGCGGCGTTGAGCGTCATCCGGGCGGGCCAGAGCCTGGCGACCCTGGACCTGCGGATCGACTACCTGAGGATGTCCGAGCCGGGGCGGGCGATCTTCGGCCGCGCCGAGTGCTACCGCCTCAGCCGGAGCGTTGCCTTCGTGCGGGGCACGGCCTACTGCGAAGAGACGGAGCCCCTTGCCCACTGTGCGGCGACGTTCATGGTCGGCTCCGTGGGGCTTTCCCTGCCGTGAGCACGAGTCCCTTCTTCCGGAGATTTCAGGAGCTCCGCCGGAATCACGAGTTGACCTCGCTCACCGGCCTCATTCCTTACGCCGCGGTCGTCGGGTTCGAGTTGGAGGAGACGCCGGAGGGTCCCGTGACGCTGCTTCGGCCCAAGGCCTCCAACGTCGGAAACACCCAGATTCCCGCGGTCCACGGGGGCGTCGTCGGCGCGCTCCTGGAGCACGCGGGCATCATGCAGATCCTCTGGGAGTGTGAGGTCGACCGGTTCCCGAAGATCATCAACATCTCCCTCGATTACCTCCGGCCCTGCCTTGCCGGGCAAGAGACCCGCGCCCGCGCCCGCGTCGTGAAGCTGGGGAGGTCGGTGACGAACGTCCGCGTGGAGGCCTGGCAGGCCGATCCAAGCCGCCCGGTCGCCGCGGCTCACGCGCACTTCCTGATGGGATGAAGCGGCGAGACCCAAAGCGCCGAGGCACTCCTCCAGACGCTGCCGGGTAGCCGGTCCGGACGTTACTCGGGACGGCGCAACGGCCGGATTTCCCCGGTCTCCTCCAAGACGACGGCGTACCCCTCGAGAGAGCGCGGGACCCGGTCGCGGACTTCCCGGGTAAGGGTGGCGATCATGAGCTTGAGGCACGAGGTTTCGCCATCCCCGAGCAGGCCGATGTACACACCCGTGACGCCGGGGATGGCGAGGAGTTCGTCCTCGTGGGCGCGCAGGACGGCGGCGATGTCCGGCAGGGCACTCCACTCCTCCGGCCCTTGCGACCGGTCTGGGCGCGGCGACCGGGCGAGAGGCGCAGCCAGCGGGCGGGACTTCCTTGGAGGCAGCGCCGATGCCGCTCGCCGCCCGGTTCGGCTTACTTGCCCACCATCGTTACGCCGAAGTAGCCGAGGACCTCGGCGATGGGATTGGCGATCGCGCTGGTGTTGCTGCCGGCGAAGAGCAGTCCCACGGCCTTCGGGTTCGTGGCGAAATCCTCGACCATCACCGAGCCCGAGTCTCCCCCCGCGAGGAACTTGCTGCCCCGATTGGCGAGCACGAGCTGGTTCCTGAACGTCTTCGTAAACGCCGTGGCGCCCGCGCACTCGTCGTCGTAGGAGACGTTCACCGTCGCGTTCAGGCCGGTGACCTTGCTGCGCGTCAGGCCGGTCGTCCGCCCGCTCTTCTTCACCGCCTGGTTCAAGGACGCGGAGGTGGTGGACGCCGAGATCGTGCCGATCTCCAGGATCGAGCCCTCCGCATCCACCATGCCGGGTGCGACCTGGGCAATCGAAGCGTCGACGTTGCCAGCCGGCAGCGAGCTGCTGACGACCAGCGCCGCCACCGTCTGTGCGTTCCGGGCGTCGCACCCCACGTCGATCAGGGCGGGTTGGAGGATGGCGTCGCCGCTCGTGGCCACGGTACCGTTGCCGCCGGCGACGATATCGGCCTCCAGGACGTGGTAGTTGCTGAGCACGTACTGGCTTCCGTCGCTCTTCTGCACCAGCGCTCCCAGCGTGCCGCCGCAGCAGTAGCCGTTCGCGAGGTCGTACGCCCAGCCGCCCGACGTGCCGAGCTTGACGGGCGGTGTCTGCTTGACCTTGTGACTCACGCGGGCGGCGTCAGGCTTGAGGAGGGCCCGGAAGGGTTCGGTGAGGTGGGGCGTCACCGGTACGCCGCCGATGCCCCGGGGCAGGGCGCGAAGGACGTCGGCGGTGTGGCGTCCCTCTTGGTTGACGTAGACGACCAGTGCCACCTCGCCCGCCTCGTTCAGGCCCACGGCGGTGCCGAGGACGTCCTCCGATTCCATCAGGGAGGGGGTGACCTCTTCCTGGACCGAGATCGCCTCCTGCACCTTCGGATGGGCCCGATTCAGGAGGCCTTCGTCCGACGGCGCACCGGAGGCAGCGGCGGCGACCCCCAGGAGGAGCGACAGGGCCAGCAGAAGGGCTGCGATTCTTCCGTGGGACTCCCGAGCCTGCGCGAACCTGTTCATGAAGGACTCCTTCTTCCCCCGGCAGCGGCCATCGCGTCGGAACTCACCAGCAGCAGAACCTGCCTTGTCTGGACTGGTTCCTCACAAAAAATGCCCCGGAAAATTTAGAATGTCTACTTAAAAGACGTTCCTGGGTTCCCCGCCGAGCACTCTGTACTACTAACCTCCAGCTTCCCGAAATTGCATCAAGATTCTCATGCTGCGAGGTCCAAAAGTTTAGTGACTGGAACATGTTGCGTATTGATGATCGCCGTCACGACTCGGCGTCCTTTGGCCGTGAGAACGTAGCG
>JACRCS010000053.1 GCA_016218905.1 Deltaproteobacteria bacterium | reverse complement strand
TCCGGAAGGTCGGCGTTCGGATGGCCCTGGAGTCGGCGCAGGTGAGGCGCCGGCTCAACAGCACGACGGCAGCGGCCGCCCAGCAAGGGGAGTTCTCGGAGGCCCTGCAACAGGCCTCCGAAGAAGCCGGATACGCGATCGGTGAGATCTCCGGCAACTCGTCCTCCATCGCGGAGTCGACCGAGAACAACCTAGAGGCCGCCAGGCACTCGCTCCAGAGCTTCCGGGAGGTGGCGGACAGCATCGCAGCGATCCGGAACATGATCGAGAACTTCGATCAGACCACCCATAAGCTCGGGAGCAACTTCGACGAGATCAAGCAGATCGTTGCCCTCATCCAAGACATCTCGGATCAGACGAACCTCCTCGCCCTCAACGCCGCCATCGAGTCCGCCCGCGCCGGCGAGCACGGCCGGGGGTTCGCGGTGGTCGCCGACGAGGTCCGGAAACTCGCCGAACGGGTCCGCAAGGCCACCGAGGGGATCTCCGGACGCGTCAACGAGATGACGGTCCTCGTTCAGGAGACCGCCAAGGAGAGCGGCACGATCCGCGACTCGGCCGACCGCACCCACGAGGTCATCTCGGTCACCGCCCAAGGGTTCGAGCGCATGGTCTCGGACTTCGACAATACGAACGCCCAGCTCCGTCGGATCACCTCGGGGATCGAGCAACTCTCGGCGACGAACACGCAGTTTGTCGAGAAGGTCGGCCTGATCCGCGGCCTCAGCGTCGACGTCAGGGAACAGATGGAGGCGTCCCAGCGCTCTTCGAACAGCATGAGCGAAGTGGCCGAACAGATGCAGCAGACCGTCGCGCGCTTCAAAGTAGGCCGGGGCGTACTGGAAGAGGTCCTGGCCCGAGCCAGGAGCCATCACGCCCGCGTCTCTGCGGTTCTCCAGTCCCTCGCCGACCGCGGCGTGAATGTCTTCGACCGGCACTACGTCCCGGTCCCCGGTACCCGCCCGGCGAAGTTTGCAACGAGCTACCTCGAGCCCCTGCGAAAGGAACTCCAACCGGTCCTCGACCAGGCCCGCGCCGACATTCCGGGCGCGGTGTACGCCGTCTGCACGGACGAAAACGGCTACGTACCCCTTCACCACCCGGAAGTCTCGAAGGCTCCGACCGGGGACTTCGATCGGGATCTGAGAGAGAGCCGCCATATGCGGATCTACGACGCCACAACCACGGAGAAGCGGCGCGCGAAGCAAGAGGACGACTTCCTCCTTCAGGCCTACGCGCGGGACTCCGGCGACATCCTGAACGACCTCTCGATTCCCATCTACGTGTCGGGCCGGCACTGGGGCGCCTTCATCACCGCCCTTCCGCCGGAGGTGCTTCTCAAGGAGAGCACCGAACGTTGAGGTTGAGGTTGAGGTTGAGGGTTAAGCAGGTACGCCCGACAAGACCAAGCCCGCGCCCTTCCTCAGCCTGCTCTTCGTAAACCTGCCCTTCCGCAACGTCTCGGCATCGTGTTGCCGTCGTTGGCGGTGGGTTCTGGGCCGCCGCCCGCCTGGCTTCGGCCGGGTCGAGCGCGTATGCTGCCGGCCCATGAACCGCTGGAGCCGGAGCGCAGAGCCGCAACTCCCCCGCACCGCCGGGCCCTGGCCCCGCTTCTGGGCCTTGGCCGCCATGTACGTCTTCTCCATGTTCTACCGCGTCTCGACGGCGGTCATCGCGGTGGACCTGGACCAGCAGTTCGGGCTCGGGCCCCAGCGCCTGTCGCTCCTCGGCGCCGCGTTCTTCTACGCCTTCGCGCTCGCACAGCTCCCCCTCGGGCCCGCCCTGGACCGCTGGGGCGCGAAGCGGATCATCGTGTCCGCCACGTGCCTCGGCGCCGTCGGTTCGCTGGTCTTCGCCGCCGGCCGGACTTGGGAGACGTTGCTCCTCGCCCGGGTGCTCATGGGGCTCGGAATGGCGCCCGTCCTGATGGGGTCGTTCAAACTCTTCTCGGGGTGGTTCGCCGCCGGCGCTTTCGGCACCGTTTCAGGCCTCATGATGGCCGTGGGCGGCCTCGGCGGCCTCCTCGCCGCGAGCCCTCTCGCCGCGCTCGTGGCCTGGGCGGGATGGCGGGCGAGCTTCGCCCTCTTCGGCGCCCTCACCCTCGCGGGCACCGCCGTGATCTTCCTCTGCGTGGAAGACCCTCCCACCGGCACGCCGGCCGCGGGACGACCGGGGCTGACGACGGGCCTGCGGCAGGTGGCCTCCCGGCGGAACTTCTGGACCATGGCTCCCCTCGCCCTGGTCGGTTACGCGTCCGTGGCCAGCCTTCAGGGGCTCTGGGCCGGTCCGTACTTCATGGAGAGTCTCGGGTACTCCCGGCAGGCGACCGGGACGATTCTCTTCGCCCTGGGCCTGACGGGCGCGGGGGGCAGCGCCCTGGCCGGTTACGTCTCCGACCGGATCGTCCGCTCGCGCAAGTGGGTCGTCCTCGCCGGCTCCCTCTCCCATGCGCTCCTGCTGGTGCCCCTCCTCGGGCCGGGGGCGCCCCGTTCGGAGCTCGGCTGGGTCCTCCTCTTCGCCGCGCTGGGGCTCGTCGCGAGCGGCCGCGGCCTCGTCTACGCGCACGCCAAGGAGTCGATGCCGCCCGAACTCGCCGGCACCGCAGTGGCGGCGATCAACCTCTTCATCATGTTCGGCCCCGCCCTGATGCAGCAGGCCATGGGGACCGCCCTGGCGGCGCGGCCCGGCGACTATCCGGCGGCGTTCGCCATCCCCGTCGCCGCCCTCTGCGCGGGCTCGGCTATCTACGCCTTCAGCCGCGACACGCACCCCGACCGGCGGGAGAAGTCCGGTCCCTAGTACTACAACGAGGGATCCCGTGTGCTCGTGAGGGGCCGTCACAGACGTCCGGGGTCCGGCAAAGGGCTTGCGAACCTCCCCGGCACCCCAGCCGTCATCGCGAGGCACGAAGGGCCGTGGCGATCCAGGGCGGCCGAGACAAGCTGGATTGCTTCGCTTCGCTCGCAATGACGATGAGGGGCGGGGCTTAAGCCCAATACTGTTCACTTAGCTGCCATTTGCAGGTATCCTCTCTTCGCACCCGATGGAGAGGAGAGACGCAATGGCCCGTACACTCGCGGAGTTGCCCAGCGGAGCTCGTCTGACGGACTACATCAGCCTCGGGGTGATCG
>JACRCS010000577.1 GCA_016218905.1 Deltaproteobacteria bacterium | reverse complement strand
CCGCCGGAAGAGTGCCTCCTCTCGCAGGAGGCGAGCGAGAAACTCGGCGTAGCTCGGTGGGCTTTTCGCGGCCCGATCGAGCTCCCGGGGGAGAATTTCCCGGATCTTTTTCAGCGTCAGGGTTTTTAGAAGCTGGTCGAGGTCATCGGTCATCATCGTCGCGCTCGTTTCCTGGATCGGGAGGGGTGTGGGGTCGCTCGTCGGTCGAGGGCAGACGGAAGAAGTCGCCGGAGAGCGCGCGCAGGAGCATGCGCTCGATGCGGTCGAGATCGGTCAGGCCGTAAGCGAGCGCCTCGCGAAGGCAGGCCCGCAGGCTCTCGGTCGGGTAGTCGAGATAGAGTTGGTGCAGTCGGCGAAGCGGCCGCACGGCGCGGCCGGCGTGGAGCTTTCGCAGGCGGCCGACGAGCTCGGCGAACTCCTCGCCGGCGGCCCGCAGGAGCGCCTCCTCGGGGATGGGCGGCCGCGAGGTCGAACGAGGCGTACGCCCCTTGTGCTGGTGGGCGGGCAGGATTTTTCGCACGCGCGCCCCTTCCTCCTCCCGGACGTGTTCGCAGACGAGGTGGTGCTGGTGGAAGACGCGCACGGCCGTCTTCGTTTCGTGGACCTCCACCGAGCGGCCGATGAGCTCGTCGGGAACGGAATAGGCGTTGGTGTGCAGGTGGACGTTTCCCTCGAGATCCACGGTGCGGTGATGCCGGGCGTAGGGCTCGGGGACATAGAGCGGGAGCGCGCGGAGGTGGGGGCGCTCGGCGGCGAAGAGCTCGAGGGGGGAGGCCTGCAAGTGGCGCTTGACCGAGCGGTTTTGCTGCTCGCACCAGGCCCGGAGCTGCTCGTTGAGATCGGCGAGATTTGCGAACCGCCGGCCCGCGTAGAAGTTGTTCTCGATGAAGTGAAAGGGCCTCTCCACGCGGCCCGAGCGGTTGGCGTCGCCGAGCTCGTGGGCGGCGAACGTAAAGCCGAACCGCGCGCTGAAAGCCTCCATCTCCGGGGCGGGCACGGCGTTTTTCCCCGTACCGTGCCCGATGATGATGCTCGAGTTGTCGAGCATGCAGGTCTTTGCGGCTCCCCCGAACGCCTGGAGCGCTTCGGTCAGAAAGACTTTGGCGTAGAAGCGGTGGAAGGTCGGAAAGACTTCGGCGTAGAGCATGCGCGAGTAGCAAAGGACGAGCGAAGCACACTGGAGGGCCCTCGGCTTTCCGGCGATCTCGACGGTGTGGGGCGAGGTGTCGTGCTGCATCTCGGCGCCGGGGGCGAAGTCATACTGGCCCGAACGCTCAGGGACGCGAACGCCGAGCCCGAGGCGGCGCACAAAGCGGGTCAGCGTCGGATACGGGACCGAGATTCCGGCCTTCGCGAGCTCCTCGTGGACACGGACGCGGTTGCCTTTGCATTCGAGGTAGAGCTCCCGGACGCGCTCGGCGTAGGGGTCGAGGGCACAGGCACGAGCCGCAGGGGCATCGGTTTCAAAGACCAGCCGTTTGACCGTGTTCTTGGAGATCCCGAGGGTACGCGCAATGGTCTTCAGGCCGTGGCCCTGCCGGTGAAGGCGAAGGACAGCCGTCCTGGTCTCGAAGTCGGTTCTCACGCAGGCGCTCCGAAGAGAGGCGGGAAAGGGCATCGAAATCGGCCCGCGCCGAGGCCCAGGCGGGCTCGAGGCAGGCCGTGAGGCTCGGCTCGTCGAGTTCGGTGGGGGAAAACTCTCGAAGTCTTCGCCGGGCCCGGCGGCAAATCGCCGAAAGAGCCTCCAGGTCCGACAGCAAGACCTCTACCGCGGACTTCGGGCTCGGTGCCTCAGGCCGGCGCTGCTCCTCACTGACTCGGACGAAGAGCCCGGGATGCTCGACGATGCGGCTTCGGATCTCCGGAGCCGCCTTGCGATAGGCGGTGTAGAGCGCCTCCCACTGGCGTGCCGAGAGCCGTTGGGCAAGCTCGCAGGCCCGGGTCGCGAGCGAGAGCGCGTGGGCCGTGTTGGCGCGCGCCAAAGGCACCAGCACCTTCATCGCGGCATGGGAGGGGAGCTTGCCCCGGCGAACGAGCTCCTGAAGGCCATCGGGCAGGCTCTCCACGAGCGCCAGACGCCGGGAGACCCAGCTCACCGAATGGCCCGACCTGCGCGCGAGATCGGAAAGGCTCAGCCCGTGAGTCCGGTGGAGCTCCTGGACAAACCACCCCTCCTCCAGAGCCGAACGTGGCCGGGCGAGATCGAGCCGATGGGCAAGCAGCAACGCCTCCGGCTCGCAGACGTCGAGGCAGACGGCCTCGAGGGTGTCGCGGCGAAGGGTACGCATCGCCCGGGCTCGGCAGTAGCCGTCGATCAGAACAAAGGGAGCCTCGGTTCCCACCACCAACACCGGCGACTGCTGGCCGACCTCCGCGATGGAGGCGGTCATCCGCGCTTGCCTGGCCGGATCGGCGATCCGAAGCGCTTCGTAGCGTAGAGCCATCTGATGGAGCTCGATCTGCATGTCCGTCCCGTCACCCGTCCGAGTGCTCGGCAAGTCTACGGAGGCAGCAGCCCCTCGGTCGATGGCGTCTCGCGGGCAAGCCGGAGGACTTCGCCAGATTTCCCTTTGGTGACAAGCACTTGGCGCGCGACCGAGTCTCGCGCGACATCCACGAAGAGTTGGCGAGTTTCCTCAAGCACGACAAGCACTTCGAGCCCCACTAAGTCTCGCGCGCTCGTCCAGGAAAGTAGGTCAGGCTCCGGCGGCTCAGGCCGGTCGGCGGCGAGCCGGGCCCGCAGACGGGTCTCGCGGTCGTAGTCGGGATTGCGCCGCCGCCACGAGGCGCAGTTGCGGCGGTGACGTTCTCTCTGGCAATCGGGATTCGGGCAGACGTGCTGGCGAGGTCCCGCGCGGGGGCTCGGGAGGAACCACTTTCGACAGATGCTGCACGGGCGTTTGCGGACCACGTCGCTCCTCCTTTCCAGGAGAAACGTGGGCCACCAGCCGTTCTGAAGGAATGACGACGCGACCCGTTCGCGCCGGACTTCACAATGGGGTCAGGTCACGTGAGCAGGGGTGGGGTCAGGTCCGGTGAGCGTCCAAGTCTGTGACCCGCAGACCGGCTCGCCCATTCTCGGAGTGGAGCTCAACGACCGAAGCCATGACCGACAGGACCGGAAGGAGCGGGACGACTTCGTGAGCGGCGTCTTTGAGGCGGCCAAGTTGCCGCTGATCGCCCTCCCCGCCCGATCGGCCTTTGAGCCCCTCCGCCGCTGAGCGGCTGGGATCAAAGGCGTTTCCCGAAAGGCCACCTTATCCACCCCCGCGTGCTTCGTCCGGCGGACTGGAGGTGGACTGGAGGTTGACCTTCGGACATTTATGACCGATACTTTGGAGTGAGAGCAGGGATGAAGGGTTCTGAGTTCGTTCGCCGAGTCCGAGCATATGCGAAAATCCGAGAATTACCGTTCGAATGGCATCCGGAGCTCGGCAAAGGGAGTCACGGCGTTCTGGTGGTGGGCAAGCGCCGCACCGTCGTCAGGAACCCGAAGGACGAACTGAAGAAGGGGACCCTCCACGCCATGCTCGCCCAACTTGGCCTGACCATCGAAGACCTGTAGAAGGCGCCATGAACTTCAGCTACCCGGCAAAGCTCTCGCCCGACCCTGAGGATGGTGGGTTCGTCGTTTCTTTCCGCGATCTGCCGGAAGCGATCACCCAGGGAGATACCCCCGAAGCGTGCGTCCAAGAGGCCGAAGGAGCCCTGGAAGCCGCGTTGGAGTATCGCATCGGGGCTGGTCTCGAGATCCCGATGCCCAGCCCGGCCGTGGCCGACGAGTGTATGGTTTCAGTCCCCGTGCATACGGCGTTGAAGGCAGCGCTCTACCTCGCCCTTCGAGAGATGAAGGTCTCCAAATCGGAGCTGGCTCGTCGCCTCGATCTAAATGAGAAGGAGGCACGAAGAATCCTCGATCCCCACCACCCCACCAAGACCCCGACTCTGGAGCGCGCTCTCCACGCGCTTGGAAAGAAGATCTCCGTCCAGGTCTGGTCCGGAGACGAAGTCAGCTCAACCTGCTGACATCCGCCGGCGTTACCTCCGGCCGGCTGCCTACCAGCTTCCTCCTCGTTGGTCACGATCGAGCCCTTGCCCGGGCGGCAGGCTTCGCGCCGTTGCAGTCATGCTCGATGATCGCCAGCCGGACCATCAGCCCCCCTCTCCGTAGGGCCGGGTCTGGGGGACGCTCCTGATTTCTTAACTCGGAGGCCGTCGCCTTGCCAAGAAGGGGCCCCGCTGCGATCTCCGTCTCCTCCGATCTGGGCGCTTCGTCGGAAGCGCTCCGGACTTCCGGGTTCCGGAAGGTGTTGCGGATCGCCCCCTGGAGCCATTCAAGGTTCGCCCTAATCGGGCCACATTAGGATCGCCCTAATGGCGCTAGGGCCGATTGCCCTAAGGTGACCTCGAGAGGGACGTAACCTCCCTTCCCTGCTGGTTTTCCGCCTTGGCGCCCACCGGGCCGTCTGCGGCTCGTCCGAGGCCTCCTTCTCCACCGTTGCCCAGCCGACCGCGCCTTGCTATCATTGATAGCATCACACGGAGGAGAACCCATGGCGAATCTCATCGTGCGGAACCTCGACGAGGCGATCGTGACGGCGTTGAAGCAGCGGGCGGCGCGTCACGGCGTCAGCGCGGAAGCCGAGCATCGGCGGATCCTGGAGGAGGCACTCCGGCGTCCGGTTCGGCGGAGCTTTGCGGAGGTCCTGGCGTCCATGCCCGACGCCGGACGGGACGAGGATTTCGGGCGCGTGGAAGACTCGCGGAGCGCTCCCGATGTACTTGGTTGACACCAACGTCATTAGCGAGGTGCGCAAGAGCTCGCGAGCCAACCCCGGTGTCCGGGCCTTCTTCGATCGAGCCGTCTCGGAGGGGATTCCGGTCTATGTCTCGGTCGTGACCGTCGGCGAGCTTCGGCGCGGGGTGGAGCTCATTCGGCACAGGGGTGACGTCGTCCAGGCAGAGACGCTGGACGCGTGGCTGACTCAGCTCCTCCTCGACTACGAAGAGAGCATCCTCGAATTCGGCGAAGAAGCGGCACAGGTCTGGGGCCGACTCCGGGTCCCGCACCCAGAGAACGCCTTGGATAAGCAGATCGCGGCGACTGCCCTCGTCCACGATCTCACCGTAGTCACGCGAAACGACGGAGACTTCGCCGAGACCGGCGTGCGTGTCCTGAACCCGTTCCGCGATGCGCGATAGCAGAGCACTCGTAGGGCGAGATGATCTTCACCTACGCCGCAAGCTTCACCCCAGACGCTGACGACGGCGGGTTGGTCGTCTCTTTCCCGGGACGGCTGGCGGGACGTAGGTAGGTTGCGTAGGTTGTTGTTCCCTCGGATATCCCCGGTTCGACCAGTTCGGTACCGGGCTCCCGCCCCTTCGGTCGAGTGTGATAGAGTGAGCCATGAGCCGGGACCGGCGAGCACTTCGACTGCTGAGGGAGAAAGGCAAATGGCGACAGCCCTGGAACTGGGTCCGGAAGGATGGAAGCGGTTCGTTGAGGCTTTTCAGTCCCGAGTCCCCATTAGCACCAGCGTAGAAGGGCAAACGGAGCGTCAGCGCCTGCTCGATTCCGCCCGAGAGGCCGCGAGAGCCCTGAAGACGGAGTTCGGCGCCGCCCGGGTCGTTCTCTTCGGATCCCTCGCACACCAGGCGTGGTTCGAGCCGTCCTCTGACGTGGACCTGGCAGTCGAGGGGCTTCCCGCAGGTGCCTATTGGCGCGCCTGGCGTCGGGCGGAGGGATTCTTCCCCGGCCGGGAGGTCGATGTCGTGGAGTATGAGGCTGCCAGCCCCTCACTGCGTGACTCGATCGACGAGGAGGGGTTGGAGCTTTGAGCGCCGTCCCCCGACAGCTCGCGTGCCGTATTCGGGGTGAGTTGAACGATCTCGATCGCGCGGTGTCCCGGATAGCGCGCGCGTGGGCGAACGTCCAGGAGGCTGGCGAAGACCGAGACCTCTACCTCGACTCGGTCGGCCCTCAACCTTCACGGATTCTATTCAGGCCTCGAGCGGCTCCTCGAACTCGTCGCCCGCAATCTGGGACGGCGCTGCACACTCAGGGCAGTCCTGGCACGAGCAGTTGCTCCTCTCGATGACTCGCGAAGTCGAGGGGATTCGACCGGCCGTCCTGAAGCGAGCGAGTGTCGAAGGGCTCGACGAGTACCGCCGGTTCGGATCTCGGACCTTGTCGAAGATCCCCCCGCTTTGGGACGATCTGCGCATCGAGCTTTCTGCTTTCGCGGACTTCCTGGACGACCTTCCCTGACGACAGGGGCGCTCACGACGACACTCTCTCGCCTCCCCCACTGCCAGATGAAGTCCGGCAAAAGGGTTGCCGTCCAGGTCTGGTCCCGAGACGACGTCAACTCCACCTGCTAGCATTCCCGAACGGGAAAATTTCCCTTGCCTTCGACGCCGATCGTCGCGATATTCCCGATCGGGAAGATTGAGGCCTATTGAGGCTCGATATACGTGATATTTGCCCGAGCGGGAAAATCGTGCGCTCCGCCAGCGACGTCGGTGCGGCGGTCCGGGAGAAGCGCAAGGCCGAAGGCCTGCGCCAGGCAGAGGCCGCGGCGCTCTGCGGCGTAGGGACACGGTCCTGTCGGACCTCGAGAACGGGAAGGAAGGCGCTTCCCTGGCGAAGACCCTCCGGGTCCTGCACGGGCTGGGGCTCGACCTCTTCGCCGAGAGGGTGCGAACCGTGTACCCGACGGCCAGGGTGCTTGCCTACGGTTCTCGCGCCCGTGGCGACGCGACATGGGGGTCGGACCTCGACGTCTGCGTGATCCTGCCGGTCGTCACCTCGGAAATGGAGCAGAAGATCGGCCGCATCGCGTGGGAGGTGGGATTCGACAACGAGGTCTTGATCATGACGATCACGTTCGACCGGGAAACCTTCGACAGACAAGCTCGGGGCCGCATACCGTTCGTGTGGCACAGACGCCGCTTCCTGGCAAGGTGGCTGCGGCCACCGGATAGGGGGAAACGAGTGAAATTGGGTTCGTCCAAGTCCGCTTGGGGTCCAGTCGGATCTAAATTCTGCCCGGATTCGCGTGCTTCTTTCGATACACGAGCAAAATTCGACCCCACCCAAGGACTAGTTTCCCCACCTTTCTGTAAAGGCTCGACCCCACCGGGCACTTGTCATTAGGGTCGCAAATGAGGTTGTCCGGGCATCTAACCCTCGCTTCTTCGCATCAGATCAGCATCTCAGCTCGCTCGGGAACTCGGTTCTTTGGACAGAACTGAAGCGAGCGCGTCCCGGAGCGGAGGGTACTTTAAGAACGCAATTCCCGAAGCTCCTGCTGAATTCTCTCTGCCAAGAACATCTTCAACAGCGACTGATACGGGACATCCCGTTTGTTTGCGAGAAGCTTCAGCTCCTCAATCATTGATTCCGGCAGACGAAGTGAAATCGTCCTGAGGGTAGGCTTGAGGTTCGGGAAAGCGACCTCCTCCGCCTTCGACCAGTCTACATACTCGGCCGAATCATGCGTAGCCCAGAACTCTCGCTCTTCCTCTTCGCTCTTAAAGACCGGGATTCCTTTTCGCATGGCGCTCATATCCTTGAACTTCCTTCCGGGTCATGTCTCTGGCGGAGATCACTCGGACCATGTCCCGTCGGACCGTGAAAGCGATAAACAGCCTTCGGCCGGCATCGGTACACCCTAGGACGAGAAATCTCCTCTCCGCGCCCGAGTGCTGGGGATCGGCAGCGATCACGACCGGCCGGTTGAAGAACACCTGCTCCGCTTCGGAGTCGGAAACCCCATGCTTAGCCCAGTTCTTGTCCCGATTGCCCTCGTCCCAGTCGAACCCCGTACAGCGCTGGAGGATCTCTGGCGGCCTCATTTGTTTAGTATATGTAAGCGATATACAAACCGCAAGCGCCTCGCGGGGGCATCTGGCGCCGCGTGCGCCGAGAGTCACTCGGTCGGATGCGGGCGCCGCCCTAGATGCGGAACATTCCAGCGCTCACGGATCGCCCAAAGCTACTCCGTAGGAGGCCCGGAGGAGGCCTTGTGCGCCTTCAGGTAGCAGCATCGCTACCGATCTTGGAGCCTATGAAGGAGTTCGTCTGGAGGAGAGCCGATTGTGAGCGCTCCTCACCGGCCTGCCTGAAGGCCGAGTCTCCCCTGCCCCGTAGACCGGTGGTTCCGCCTCCAGAAGCGAAGAAAGGGAGCTCACCTTTCGATGGCTCCCTTCGATCTTCGGTCACTGTGTCTCTTCGGTGTTCTCCATCACGGAATCGCGGCGATCAGGTGGCGCACGCAAGGGTCTTCCCCACCATGGTGCCGGACCGTTCCGCCTCTCCCTGGGTGACGTACTTCGAGCAGACCTCGCACGAGCCACCCACCTGCCACTGGCTTCCGTTCGACCCGGCAGCGGGGCGAGTCGGTGCAAATGACGAGGACGTGGCGCAGGCCATGGACGGCCCGACCTGGGAAACGGGAACGCTGTCCAACTGCCGTTCGGCACGGCTTTCGCCCGGGAGAACGGGAGCTTGGGAGCCTGCGGAGGGGGCGGGAAACGGGAACGCGCCGGAGGCCCCGACGGTCAGATTCCGCAGCCGGCCCAGGCACTTGGGCAAAAGAAGAGGCCTTCGAAGACCATGCACCACTCTCGCGAAGTGGTGGCAAGCTTACTGGTCAGTCGAAGGCCGCCGCGTGTAACCCTGCGAAAGCAGGGGAGAAATCGTGGAGCGGGAAAGGGGATTCGAACCCCCGACTTCGACCTTGGCAAGGTCGCACTCTACCACTGAGTTATTCCCGCTCGGCAAGAGAGACGCGATTATCTACAGGGCCCTGGGGGCTGTCAAGAGACGATGGCCCGCCGAGTTTGCGGTAGGCGTCCAGAACGCGGGTGACGTAGTTGCGGGTCTCTCGGTACGGCGGGATCCCTCTGAAGCGCTCCACCGCTCCCGGGCCGGCGTTGTACGCCGCCAGCGCCAGGTCGAGCCGGCCGAAGCGCTCCAGCATGGCGGAGAGGTACTGCACTCCGCCCCGGATGTTGGCTTTGGGCTCGTAGGGGTCCTCCACCCCCAGCATCTGGGCCGTCGAGGGCATGAGTTGCATGAGCCCTTTGGCGCCCTTGGGAGAGGTCGCCGAGGGGTCCTCTCCCGACTCGATCTGGATCACCGCCTTCACGAGGAGGGGATCCAGCCGCCTCCGGGACGCCTCCCGCCGGGCGACGTCCGTCCAGGCAGGGCCGGCCTTCTCCTCCCGCGCGGAGGGCGGCAGGGACTCTCGGATGACGACCCGGTAGCCGCCGGTGACCGGCGCGTCCGTGAAGAAGAGCGTCCCGTCCTGCTGCTCCTGGGCGAAGATGTCGGCCCGGGCGACAGCGGGCGAGAACGCACAGCAGAGTAGACCTAGCGAGAGCGTGCAGAGCCGTCGGTCATTCCTTTCGCGCACCGTTTCCCCTCTGGTCTTTCACCCACACGCTTCCCTGCCGGGCCTTCGCGTACTTCTTGAGCTGGGCGGCCACGTCGGAGACCTGCGCGGGGTGGTGGAAGTCCCTTCCCTCGTTGGTGACGAT
>JACRCS010000576.1 GCA_016218905.1 Deltaproteobacteria bacterium | reverse complement strand
CGAGGTCCCGTGCGACCTGGTGCTCGCCGCCACCGGTCAGCTCCCTCTCCTGCCGGGGCTTCCCCCGGACCTTCGACTCGACGCCGGCCGGCTCTGGGCCGACGGCCGCGGCGAGACGACCCGGCGCGGCGTCTTCGCCGGCGGCGACGTCGCCGACGCGCGGGGCTCCGTCGTCGAGGCCATGGCCTCCGGCAAGCGCGCGGCCGTCGCCATCCACCTCGCCCTCACGGGTGAGCGGAAGGACCTCGCCCGCGGCGAGCTGGGCGGGGGCCCGAGCCTCTCGCTCGGCGCTCTCTTCCACGCGCCGGCCCGCTGGGAAGCCGAGTCGGTGGCCCGGCTCGACGAGCTCGACTACCTCGGCTGTGGGGTGAAGCCGCCCTGCGCTCCGCGGCGGCGGGATCCCGGGGAGCGGGTCGGGGATTTTGGGGAGGTGGCGCTCCCCGCCGGCCGGGAGGAAGCCGTCGGGGAGGCGGGACGCTGCTTCTTCTGCGGCACCTGCGCGGGCTGCGAGAAGTGCAACCTCTACTGCCCCGACAGCTCCATGGCGCGCCACGAGGCCGAGGGCCCGGGAGGGATCGCCTACCTTTCCGACGACGCCTACTGCAAGGGCTGTGGAACCTGCGCGGAGGCGTGCCCCCGCGGAGTGCTCACCATGACGAGTGAGGAGTAGCTGCCGACCGCTGATCAGTGATCGCCGGCCCTCCTGATCACTGATTACGGATCACTGATTCCCGGAAGGGGCGAGACCCGATGAGAAGGTTCCTGACGGGCAACCACGGCGTGGCGGAGGCCGTCCGGCTTTGCCGGACCCAACTGGTGGCCGCCTACCCGATCACGCCCCAGACGCCCATCTACGAGAAGCTCTCGGAGTGGGAGGCGAGCGGCACGCTCGGCGGCCGGATGATGCGCGTGGAGAGCGAGCACTCGGCCATGGCGGCGTGTCTCTCGGCCTCGCTCGCCGGGGCGCGGACCTTCACCGCCACGTCGAGCCAGGGCATCGCGCTCATGCACGAGATGCTCCACTTCGCCTCGGGCTGCCGCACCGCCGTCGTCATGGCGTGCGTGAACCGCACGCTCGCCGCGCCGTGGGCCTTCTGGAGCGACCAGACCGACGCGCTGGCCCAGCGGGATACCGGCTGGATCCAGCTCTACGCGGAGGACAACCAGGACGCCCTGGACAGCACCATCCAGGCCTACCGGATCGCCGAGGAGGTGCTCCTGCCGGTGATGGTCTCTCTCGAGGCCAACTACATTTCCCACTTCATGGAGCCCATCGAGGTGCCCGAGCAGGAGCTCGTGGACCGGTTCCTGCCCCCCGTGAACCTGCCGAAGCGCTTCGACTTGGCGAACCCCGGCTACAACGTGCCGGCGGGGAGCGCCAAGACCTTTCGCCACTCCCGCCGCCTCGCGGCGGAGGCGATGGCCTACGCCGTGGGCGTCGTCGAGCGCGTCGATCGGGAGTTCGCCGACGTGTTCGGCCGGAGCTACGGCCTCGTCGAACGAGTCGACTGCGAGGGAGCCGACCTCGTCCTCGTCACCACCGCCACGATCACCTCCACCGCGCGGGCGACGCTCGCCGCGTTGCGCGAGAAGGGCTTCAAGGTGGGGCTCCTGAAGCTCCGGCTCTTCCGGCCGTTCCCGACGGCGGCGGTGCGCGCCGCCCTGGAGGACGCGCCGCGGATCGTCGTGGCCGAGCGGAACCTGTCGCTGGGCCGGGAGGGCATCTTCTGCTCCGAGGTGAAGGCGGCGCTCGTGAACAGCCCGAGACGCCACCAGGTTCAGGGCTACCTCGCCGGTATCGGCGGCACGGACGTGAGTCCCGATACGATCGAGCGAATCGTCAGGGACGCCCTCGGCCGGGCCGAGTTCTCGGACGAACCCATCTGGGTGACGGAGGAGGAGCCATGATCCCGGCCACGAAGCTCTTGCCCGAGGATTCCCAGGGCCTCCGCCCCGGCCACGCCGGCTGCCCCGGCTGCGGCCACGCCATCGCCATGAACCTGGTCCTGCGGAGCCTGGGCCCGCGGGTGGCCGTGGTGGTGGTGCCGTCCTGCGCCGCGGTCGTGTCGGGCCCCTTCCCGCACACCTGCCTGAAGGTGCCGGCCTTCCACTCCGCCTTCGAGATCGCGGCCCCCACGGCCGCAGGGATCGCACACGCGTTGGAGCTCCAGGGTGACGACCGGCCCGTAGTCGCGTTCGCGGGCGACGGCGGGACCTTCGATATCGGCCTCCAGTCGCTCTCCGGCGCGGCGGACCGGAACGAGAACATCCTCTACGTCTGCCTCGACAACGAGGCCTACATGAATACGGGTATCCAGGTCTCCGGCTCGACGCCCCAGTTCGCCTGGACCGGCACCACGCCCTCCGGTAACGAGCGGCGCAAGAAGCACATCATGGAGATCATGGCGGCGCACCGGATTCCTTACGCGGCCACCGCTTCCGTCGGCTTCGCGGAGGACCTGATCCGGAAGGTGCAGCGCGCGAAGGAGACGCGGGGGACGCGCTTCATCCACCTCCTCTCGCCGTGCGTCACGGGCTGGAAGATCGCCGACCACATGGCGCCGAAGGTCGCCGCGCTGGCGGTGGAGACGAACGTCTTCCCCCTCTACGAGATCGAGGACGGGGTCCGTTACCGCCTGAACTTCCGTCCCCGGCCGCTGCCCGTGGAGAAGTACCTGTCGGCCCAGGGCCGCTTCCGCCACCTCCGGGCGGAGCAGATCGCGGTCGTCCAGGCGGAGGCGGACCGCACCTGGGCCGAGCTCGAACGCCGGGCGGCGTGCGCCCCGGTCCAGACGGGGTTCCGAGGCTGAAGCGCAGGAGACGCGAAATGGGCTGCAAGGTCGGCATCATCGGGGCTGCGGGGACGCTCGGTTCCTGCGCCGCCTTCACCATCGCAACGGCCGGCACGGCCGAGGAGCTCTGGCTCTTCGATGTGAAGAAGAACCTGCTCCGGTCCCACTTCATGGACATCCAGACCGCGGCTGCCGTCCTCAACGACACGAGCGTCCACGTGGGGGAGGACGAGGACCTCGCCGGCTGCGACATCGTCGTGGTAGCCGCGGGGGCGCCGTGGCGGCAGATCTCGTCGCGCATGGAGCTCCTCGGGGACGGCTTGCCGATCGTCCGAGACACGGCCGAGAAGCTCCGGAGATTCTGCCCCGAAGCCGTCGTCCTCACGGCCACGAACCCGGTGGACCCCGTGAACTACGCGATGCACGTGCACTCCGGGATGGACCGGACGCGGCTCATCGGCTACACGATCAACGACTCCTATCGCTTCCGCATGCTCGTGGCCCGGGCCCTCGGCACCACGGCGACCCACGTGGAAGGCCACGTGCTCGGAGAGCACGGGGAGCACCAGGTGCCGCTCTTCAGCGCGCTGCGCGTGGGCGGGAACCCCTTTCCGGCGGACGCGGCCTTCCAGGAGCGGATCCTCGGCGAAATCCCCAAGATCCTCCGGGCGTACGAGAGCCTGGGCACCGGCCGGACCTCCGGCTGGACGTCCGCGGTGGGGCTCGCCGACATGGTCCACGCCATCGTCCACGACTCGGGCGAGATCTTCCCCTGCTCGGTCGTGCTCGACGGCGAGTACGGCCGCCGGGGCTTCAGCGCGTGCGTGCCGGCGCGCCTGGGGCGGGCGGGCGTTCTGGAGGTCCGGGAGTGGAAGCTCGCTCCCGAGGAGCGGGCGAAGCTCGACCGCGCCTTCGACTACCTGGAGGCGAACGCACGAGCTCTAAGCCCATGAAGATCGCCGTCCTCGGCGCCGGCGCCATGGGGTGCCTCTACGGCGCCAAGCTGTGGGAGAGCGGCCAGAAGGTGGTCCTGCTGGATGTGCGGGAGGACCACGTGCGGGCCGTGAACGAAGCCGGACTGTTCGTGGAGTCCGAAGAGGGGGAGCGGAAGGTCGCTGTGCCGGCCTCCCTGCCGGGCGACTGGAGGGCGGTCCCCGACCTCCTCCTCGTCTTCACCAAGGCCTTCCACACGGCCGCGGCCCTGGAGGGCGCGCGACACCTCCTCGGCCCGGAGACCTGGCTCCTGAGCCTCCAGAACGGCCTCGGCCACGCGGAGCTCCTGTCGAAGTTCGCTGACCCCTCCCGCATCATCGTCGGCACTACGACCATCCCGAGCGACCTCGTCGGCCCCGGCCGGATCCGGAGCCTCGGGAGCGGCGCCACCCGGATCATGACCGCCGACGGCGTCGTCTCGGAGCGTCTGCGCTCGATAGCGGAAGCGTTCGAGCGGGCCGGCCTCAACTGCCAGGTCGCGGAGACGGTCGCCGCGGTGATCTGGGAGAAGGCCTCCTTCAACGCCGCCGTGAACTGCCTAGCGGCCGTGACCCGTCTCCCGGTCGGAGGCGTGGGCAGGACACCGGAGGGGCGGGCGCTGGCGTTCCGGATCGTAGCGGAAGCGATGGAGGTCGCGCGGCGGAAGGGCCTTCCGGTGAACGAGCAGGCGGTCCTCCAGACCGTTGAGATGGCCTTCCGCGAGCACGGGGAGCACAAGCCCTCCATGCTCCAGGACGTTCTGGCCGGCAGGCCGACCGAGGTCGAGTTCATCAACGGCGCCATCGTCCGGGAGGCAAAGGCGCTCGGCCTACAGGTACCGGTGACGGAGACGCTCTACGGGTTGGTGCGGACGCTGGAACGGAGCTACGGGTGAAGAATGGAGAATGGAGAATGGAGAATGGAGATGAATGAAGAGGAAGGCCGTCCGCCGAGTCCATGAAGTCCATTCCGTCCACTCAGTCCACGAACGCGAAACCGATGAGCGCTGCTCGCGTGGCCGGGGGGAGAGCGGCGCGGCCGGGCGCCGCCGCGAAAATGCCCGGAGTGGCCGCCGTCGGCGGTGAATCCTGGGGGCCACTCGGCTTGTATCCACCGGCACGATGTGATATTGACAAACACCGTATTGCGTGTGTAATCGCAGGCTCTCTTCCTGCGTCTTCCGACCCAGGGTCGGACGCGTCGTAGAAGGTGGTCTCAGCAATGGCCAACCGCCGTCTCCAAGGGGAGCTCCTTCCGATGTGGGCCGCCGTCCTCGCCCTGGCATGCGGACCGTATCTGCTCGTACAGGCGGGCGCTGACGGAATGGCCGCGATGACCGCCGCTTTCGGGGTGCTGGTGGTCTTTGTCTTCTCCTGGATCCGCCCACCGCTAAGCTTCCGCCGAGCGTCCGCGGTGAAGAAGAGGTCATTCAGAGACGGTGGGGGCGTCGAGCCGCGGGATTCTACCGCGCCGGACGCGGAGGCCGCTGCCGAGAGCCCCGCCGAGGACGCACTGCGGGAATCCGAGGCGCGCTACCGATCCGTCATGGAGGCCGCCCCCGATCCGATCGTCGTCTACGACATGGCGGGCCGCGTGACGTACTTCAACCCCGCCTTCTCCCGCGTCTTCGGCTGGACCCTCGAGGAGTGCCTCGGCAGGACGCTCGACCGCTTCGTGCCGGAAGACTGCTGGCCGGAAACCCGCAGGATGATCCGAACCACTCTCGCCGGGGAGACGCTCTCGGGAGTCGAAACGCGGCGGCGTACGCGCTGGGGGGACATCATCCACGTCAGCGTGAGCGGCGCCACCTACCGCGGCCGGGACGGCCAGCTCGCGGGCAGTGTCATCATTCACCGAGACATCACCGCACAGGTGAAAGCACAAAAGGCGCTGCGCCTCTCGGAGGAGATGTTCTCCAAGGCGTTTCGCTCCAGCCCCAACGGCATCTCGATCAGCACGTTGAAGGACATTCGGTTGCTGAACGTCAACGAGGCCTTCCTCGGCTTGACGGGCTTCGATCGGGAGGAGGTCATCGGGAGGGCGCCTCTCGAGTTCGGGCTCTTCCGAGACCCCGAGGAAGCCAAGAGGCTGATGGAGGGACTGCGCCGGGAGGGACAGCTGCGCGGGTACGAGGTGGAGCTTCGGAGAAAGAACGACGAGGTTCGGGTCGTACGGGTCTCGGCGGAGATCATCGAGATCTGGGACGAGCCGTGCATGCTGGCCACGATGGAGGATGTCACCGAATCGAGGCGGCTCGAACGGGAGATCATCGAAGCCGGGGACCGCGAGCGCAGGAAGATCGGGGAGGAGCTTCACGACGACCTCAGCCCTCACCTGATCGGAATCGAGGTCCTGAGCAAGGTGTTGAGCAGGAAGCTTTCGGAGAACGGCCGCCCGCAGGCGGGAGACGCCGAAAAGATCAAACAACTCGTCACGGAGGGGATCCAGAAGACGAGGGCGCTCACGAAGGGGCTCTGTCCCGTCCACCTGACCGACAATGGTCTGGAGTTCGCGTTGGCCGAGCTGGCGCACGGGACGGAGGCGATCTTCGGGATTCCCTGCACGTTCGAGACGGACGAGCCGGTACTCATCCAGGACAACACCCTCGCCACCCAGCTCTTCTACATCGCCCGCGAGGCGGTCCAGAACGCCGTGAAGCACTCGGGGGCAGGCGCCATCCGCCTGGGGTTGAGCCACCGGGACCGGAAGCTAACCCTGACCGTCGAGGATGACGGTCAGGGCCTGCGCCAGAGCTCCGGCGGTGACGGCATGGGGCTTCGCCTCATGGGCTTCCGAGCCAGAACCATCGGCGCGACGCTCGAAGTGAAGGGCCGGCCCGGCCGAGGAACCACCGTTTCGCTCTCCATTGGCATCGGCTACGAGAACCCCGCGGGCTGAGCTCTCGTTCGTCCCTTGGGTCGTTTGGGTCCCTTTGTCCCTTGGCTCGGCCGCCTGGTACTTCGCGCCCGCCCCGAATCAGCCGCAAACCGGGTTTGTAGGTAGTCTGCCTACCCGCCTCAGGCAATCCCCGTACTGAAAAATAGGTATCGCGCCGATTGCGCAGAGCTGGCCGCTACCCTCTAATTACTAGCGCAAACGTCGTTTTGAGCAGCCGCTCACGGGGTACGGGAGGCGCTTTCGCGTGCACGACAACACCTTCACCACGGTGAGACCGGGATCCTATCCGGTGGCGGGGCCGGCCCTCGTGATGCCGGAAGCAGGACTGCTCCGAGAGGCCCTGGCGAACCCGTCCGCCTCGGAAGAGGAATGCTTTCCGAAGCTGCTCCTCGACCACGCGAGCCGCAGGGGGAACCGGATCGCCATGCGGGAGAAGGACCTCGGGATCTGGCAGTCCTGGACCTGGGCCCAGACGTTGGAGGAGGTCCGGGCGTTCGCGCTCGGCTTGGCCGACCGGGGCTTCCGCCCCGGCGACAAGCTCGCGATCATCGGCGACAACCGGCCCCGCCTCTACTGGGCCATGGTCGCCGCCCAGGCCCTCGGGGGTGTTCCGGTCCCGCTCTACCAGGACTCCGTCGCGGAAGAGATGCGGTACGTCCTGGAACACGCCGAAGCCCGCTTCGCCGTGGCCGAGGACCAGGAGCAGGTGGACAAGCTCTTCGAGATCCGGGAGCACTGTCCCGTGCTCGTGGAGATCTACTACGACGACCCGAGGGGACTCCTCTCCAATCCCCGCTATGATCAGCCCTGGCTCGTCAGCTATGAAGAGGTGCAGGCCGAGGGACACGCCTTCCATCGGGAACGGCCCACTTTCTTTGTGGAGAGCGTCGCGCGTGTGCGAGCCGACGATCCTGCGGTGATCGTGTACACGTCAGGTACGACGGGGAGGCCCAAGGGAGTCGTGCTCACCTTCTCCAACCTGCTCTCGGTGGCGAGGAGCGGGGCGCGGCGCGAGGGCCTCACGGAACGGGAGGAGGTCCTCGCCTACCTGCCGATGGCTTGGATCGGCGACCACATCTTCTCCTTTGCCCAATCCTACGCGACCGGCTTCTGCGTGAACTGCCCCGAGAGCAGCGCGACGGTGCTCACGGACCTGCGGGAGCTCGGGCCGACCTACTTCTTCGCGCCTCCGCGCATCTACGAGAGCATCCTCACCACCGTCATGATCCGGATGGAGGACGCGAGCGCGCCGAAGCGCAAGATCTTCCACTTCTTCATGGGCGTGGCGAGGCGGGCGGGCACCCGGATCCTGGACGGGAAACCCGTGTCCTGGATGGACAGGTTCCTCTACGGGCTCGGGAGGTTCCTCGTCTACGAGCCTTTGAAGAACGTGCTCGGGTTCAGCCGCATTCGACTCGCTTACACCGCGGGCGAAGCCATCGGGCCCGAGATCTTCGAGTTCTATCGATCGCTGGGGATGAACGTCAAGCAGCTCTACGGCATGACCGAGGCGGCGGTCTTCGTCTGCATACAGCCCGACGGCCAGGTAAAGACGGACACCGTCGGCACACCCATGGAGGAGGTGGAGGTCCGGGTCGGGGAGAACGGGGAGGTGCTCGTCCGCAGCCCCGGGATCTTCTCCCACTACTTCAAGAATCCGGAGGCGACGGCGCAGGCCAAGGACGCGGACGGCTGGTTCCATACCGGAGACGCCGGGTTCTTCGACGCAGACGGGCACCTCAAAATCATCGACCGGGCGCAGGACGTCGGCCGGCTCCAGGACGGTTCTCTGTTCGCCCCCAAGTACCTGGAGAACAAGCTCAAGTTCTTCCCTCACGTCAAGGAGGCCGTCGCCTTCGGGCACGGGAAGGAGTACGTAGCCGCCTTCATCAACATCGACCTAGGTGCGGTGGGAAGCTGGGCGGAACGCCGCAACCTCCCGTACACCGGGTATACCGACCTGGCGGGGAAGCCCGAGGTCTACGAGCTCGTCAAGGGCTGCGTCGAGCAGGTGAACCGCGACCTGGCCGGCGAGGCCCACCTGTCGAGCTCCCAGATCCGCCGCTTCCTCATCCTCCACAAGGAGCTCGATGCGGACGACGGCGAGCTCACTCGAACCCGGAAGGTACGGCGCGGGTTCATCGCCGAACGGTACTCCCAGCTCATCGGCGCGCTCTACTCCGACTGCAGCAGCTGTCGGGTCGAGGCCCAGGTCACGTTCGAGGACGGGCGGAAGGGCGTCATCAAAGCCGACCTGGCGATCGCGGAAGCCGAGACCTTCGCGCCCGCGGGGAGAGAGCCATGATCGCGCCTCGGGTCATCGGCGACGTCGTCCTCAAGCTCGAACGAGTGAGTCTTTCGTTCGGAGGCGTTCGGGCGCTCTCGGACGTCGGCGTGGAGGTGCGGGAGCACGAGATCCTGGCCATCATCGGGCCGAACGGCGCCGGCAAGAGCTCGCTCTTGAACGTCATCAACGGGGTCTACCACCCCCAGGAGGGCATTCTCACGTACAGGGGGAAGACCCGCGCACGCATCCGCCCCCACGAGGCGGCAGCGATGGGAATCGCGAGGACCTTCCAGAACATCGCCCTCTTCAAGGGGATGTCGGTGCTGGACAACATCCTGACGGGCCGAAACCTCATGATGAGGACGAACTTCGTCGAGCAGGCGTTCTACCTCGGGCGGACTAGGCGCGAGGAGTTGAAGCACCGCGCGAAGGTCGAGGAGCTCATCGATTTCCTGCAGATCGAGTCCGTCCGCAAGACGCCGGTGGGGAGGCTTCCCTACGGGCTCCAGAAGCGGGTGGAGCTCGCTCGCGCCCTGGCCGCGGAGCCCGAGCTCCTCCTCCTGGACGAGCCGATGGCGGGCATGAACCTGGAGGAGAAAGAGGACATGTGCCGGTTCGTCCTGGACGTCAACGAGCAGTTCGGGACGACCATCGTGCTGATCGAGCACGACATGAGCGTGGTCATGGACATCTCCGACCACGTGGTCGTGCTCGACTTCGGGCGCAAGATCGGCGAGGGCACGCCCGACGAGGTGCGCGGGAATCAGCAGGTGATCGACGCCTACCTCGGACCGAGTCAGGCGACCCAGTACGACAGTTGGCTCTCACGGATCGCGTGAAGACGGCCGCGGGGGCTCTCTCCTTCGGGGCGCCGGATCCGGCCTTGCATCTGTGGGAGCGGCCTCCAGGCCGCGATCGTTCGGTCGGATCGGCCTCCGGCCGAACTCGTGGTCTGGAGACCACTCCCACAGGAAAAGGACCACTGCTGGAGCGCCCCGGACCCGGCTGCGGTGATCCGGTCGGCGGAACGAACTCGTTTCGGAAAGGGAAAGCTCCATGATGTTCTTCTTCGAAGTGCTGATCGGGGGGCTGCTCGCCGGAATGATGTACTCGCTCGTTGCCCTCGGGTTCGTGCTGATCTTCAAGGCCTCGGGCGTCTTCAACTTCGCCCAGGGGGCGATGGTGCTCTTCTCGGCGCTCACCTTCGTCAGCCTGCTCGAAAAGCAGTGGAACATCTGGATCTGCGTGGTGATCACGCTGGCGGCGATGGTCCTGCTCGCGTTCGCCATCGAGCGCGTCGTGCTGCGCCCGCTCGTAAACCAGCCGCCGATCACGCTCTTCATGGCCACGATCGGTCTCGCCTTCGTCATCGAGGGGATCGCGCAGGCCATGTGGGGCACCCAGGTCCACGGGCTCGACGTCGGCATCCCCGACATGCCGATGAAGATCAAGGGGATGCTGATCAGCAAGTTCGAGATCTTCACGGCGCTCATCGCGGGCGTGCTGGTGGCCGTGCTCGCGCTCTTCTTCAGCAAGACCCGGATCGGCAGGGCTTTGCGGGCGGTGGCCGACGACCATGAGGCCGCGCTGACGGTGGGGATTCCGTTGCGCCACATCTGGGTGATCGTCTGGGCGGTGGCCGGCGTCGTCTGGGGCACGCGGATGGGGGTGCAGTTCAGCCTCGTCCTGGTGGCCTACAAGGCGCTTCCCGTGCTGATCCTGGGCGGGCTCGACTCGGTCCCTGGAGCCATCGCCGGCGGCCTGCTCATCGGCGCCTCCGAGAAGCTCGCCGAAGTCTATATCGGCCCGTTCCTCGGCGGCGCGATCGAGGGCTGGTTTCCGTACATGCTCGCGCTCGTCTTCCTGCTGATCCGGCCGGAAGGACTCTTCGGCGAAGTCCGGATCGAGAGGGTGTGAGGTCGCTACATGGTCTACCGTGAAGCGGGTCAGTTCAAGGCGACGTACGCGGCCGACCAGGCCGTCTTCCCCATCCGGCAGGACCGGATCGGAATGCTCATCCTGCTGGCCGCCGCCTACGTCGCGGTCCCCCTTACGGCAAACGACTACTGGCTCGGATCCATCCTGATCCCGTTCCTGGTCCTGTCGCTGGCCGCGCTGGGACTCAACATCCTGACGGGCTACGCGGGGCAACTCTCTCTCGGGACGGCGGGCTTCATGGCCGTGGGAGCCTTCGCTGCGTACAACATCGCCATACGGCTGCCCGCCGTGCCTCTGCTCGTGAACTTCGTCCTCTCCGGGATTTGCGCCGCGGGAGTTGGAATCGTCTTCGGAATCCCGAGCCTTCGGATCAAGGGCTTCTACCTGGCCGTGGCGACGCTCGCCAGTCAGTTCTTCATCGAGTGGGTCTTCACGCGGGTGGGCTGGTTTACGAACTACAGCACGTCGGGCGTGATCAGCGCCCCTCCGATCGAGATCCTGGGTTACTCCTTCGCCTCGGTCCGAAGCCGCTACCTGCTGACGCTCGCCATCGTCTCCCTGCTGGCTCTCGCCGCCAAGAACATGGTGCGGTCCGCCGTGGGCCGGTCCTGGATGGCCGTGCGTGATATGGACGTCGCCGCCGAGGTCATCGGCATCCGGATGCTCCGGACGAAGCTCCTCGCCTTCGCCGTGAGCTCCTTCTACTGCGGCATCGCCGGTGCTCTCTGGGCGTTCCTCTACCTGGGGACGGTGGAGCCTCAGGCCTTCGACCTCTCCCGCTCCTTCCAGATCCTCTTCATGATCATCATCGGCGGCGTCGGAAGCATCCTGGGCTCGTTCCTCGGCGCCGCGTTCATCGTCCTGCTCCCCATCTTCATCAACATCTCCTCGGGGATGCTCGGCCACGCGATCCGGGCGGACACGCTGACCCAGATCGAGCTGATCGTCTTCGGCGGCCTGATCATCTTCTTCCTCATCGTAGAGCCGCACGGTCTCGCGCGGCTGTGGCAGGTGGGGAAGGAGAAGCTCAGGCTCTGGCCGTTCCCGTACTGACCCAACCAGGCCGCGGAGGCGAGCTGCCTGGGGACCTTCGACAAAGGAGGTAATGGATGCGAACCACGAAGAGTTGGCTCACGGTTTTGTGTGCCGCGGCGGCCGGTCTGGTGGGGTGGTCGGCGGCGGGGTGGGGTGCAGACCAGTTCGTTCCCGTACCGATCTACCGGACCGGGCCGTACGCCGCGGGCGGAACGGGCATCTTCGGCGGCATGATGGACTACATGCACATGGTCAACGAGCGCGACGGGGGCGTGAACGGCGTCAAGCTCACGTGGGAGGAGTGCGAGACCGAGTACAAGGTGGACCGGGGCGTCGAGTGCTATGAGAGGCTGAAGAACAAGCCACCGACAGGCGCCGCGATGTTCCACTTCCTTTCGACGGGCATCACCTACGCGACCATCGAACGGGGCGCGGCGGACAAGATCCCGATCGTGTCGATGGGGTACGGGCGCGCCGACGCGTCGGACGGCCGGGTATTCCCCTATACCTTCACGATGCCGATCAACTACTGGAACCAGAACACGGCGAAGATCAAGTACATCGGCATGAAGGTCGGCGGCATGAACAAGCTGAAGGGGTTGAAGATCGCCAACGTTCACCACGATTCCGCCTACGGAAAGGAGACCATTCCGATCCTCGAGGCGCAGGCGAAGAAGTACGGCTTCCAGGTGAAGCACTACGCGGTGGCGCACCCCGGCCTGGAGCAGAAGGCGATCTGGCTACAGGTCCGGCAGGACGCACCCGACTGGGTCATTCTGCGCGGCTGGGGCGTCATGAACCCGACCGCGCTCAAGGAGGCCGCCCGCATCGGCTTTCCCCCGAACAAGATCGTCGGCGTCTGGTGGAGCGGCTCGGAAGAAGACGTGCGGCCCGCCGGCGACGCTGCCAAAGGCTACGTCGCAGCCGGCTTCCACCCTGCGGGCAAGGACTACCCGGTCATCAAGGACATCATGAAGTACATCCAGGACGCGGGGAAGGGGCACGTGGAGAAGGATCGCGTCGGCACGATGTACTACAATCGAGGCGTGCTCCACGGCATCGTGACGGTGGAGGCCATCCGAGTGGCCCAGAACAAGCACGGCAAGAAGCCTCTCACGGGCGAGCAGATCCAGTACGGCCTCGAAAACCTCAAGATCGACGAGGCCATGATCAAGAAGCTGGGCGCCACCGGCCTCATGTCGCCGATCCACACCGACTGCAACGATCACGAAGGCGGCGGGATGG
>JACRCS010000575.1 GCA_016218905.1 Deltaproteobacteria bacterium | reverse complement strand
CGTGGTCGTGGCCGGCGAGATCACGACGTCCTGCTACGTGGACATCCCGCGCATCGCCCGGGACACGATCCGCGAGGTCGGCTACACGCGGGCGAAGTACGGCTTCGATTACGAGACGTGCGGCGTCATCACGGCGATCGACGAGCAGTCCGGCGACATCGCGATGGGCGTGGACAAGCTCGGCGCCGGCGACCAGGGGCTCATGTTCGGCTTCGCCGTTCGCGAGACGGAGGAGCTGATGCCGCTCCCGATCATGCTCGCGCACAAGCTCACCCTCCGCCTGGCCGAGGCCCGAAAGGCGCACGACCTCGAGTGGCTGAGGCCCGACGGGAAGAGCCAGGTCACCGTCGAGTACGAAGGGCGCCGCCCGGTCCGGGTCGACGCCGTCGTCGTCTCCACGCAGCACGCCGAGACGGTCCCCCTGCTCGAGCTGCGCGAGGCGATCCGGGAGGAGATCATCAAGCGCGTCGTCCCTGCCGCCCTCCTGGACGACCGGACGAAATACCACATCAACCCGACGGGCCGCTTCGTCATCGGTGGGCCGCAGGGCGACACGGGACTGACCGGGCGGAAGATCATCGTCGACACCTACGGCGGGATGGGCCGGCACGGAGGGGGAGCTTTCTCCGGAAAGGACCCGACGAAGGTCGACCGCTCCGCGTCCTACATGGCTCGCTACATCGCGAAGAACATCGTCGCGGCCGGACTTGCCGATCGGGTCGAGGTCCAGCTCGCCTACGCCATCGGCGTGGCGGATCCGGTGTCGGTCTTCGTCGAGACCTTTGGTACGGAGAAAGTCGACCCCGCCCTTCTGCCGGGCCTCGTCCGCGACCACTTCAAGCTGACCCCGAAGGGGATCATCGAGTTCCTCGACCTGAAGAGGCCGATCTTCCGGAAGACGGCTTCTTACGGCCACTTCGGGCGGAACCTGCCGGAATTCACCTGGGAGCGGACTGATCTGGCCGAGGCTCTCGCAAAGGCGGCCGGCGTCGGGGTCCCCGCGAACGCCTAGCCGCAATATACCCGGTCAGGTCCGGATCCCGAGAAGTCCCCAGGCCGCCCCGAGCGAGAAGAAAAGGTTGGCTCCCCAGGCTGCGAGGATCGGCGGAAGGGAGCCCGTTTCTCCGCCCGTGATCAGGGCGGCGCCGAGGACGAGGTAGGCGAGACCGAGGAGGAGCGCGATGCCGATGCCGGCGACCGCCCCCCTCTTCCCGTAGCGGAAGGCAAAGGGAAGCCCTACGAGGGTCAGGAGGAGGGGAGCCAGGGTGATCGAGCTCTTCTGGTAGAGGCCTGTAGAGATGGCCGAAACATTGGCCCCCGCCTTCCGGCGTACCCGGATGAAGCGCGCCAGCTCGAAGCTGTTCATCTGGCGCGGGTCGGCCCTTCCGGCCAGAAACGTCCTTGCTGCCTCGGGTGCCTCGACGTACGAGGTGCCGGCCTGCCTCAGGAAGAGGGAACCGCCGTCCGTCCCGAAGGACCGGGTCCAGCCTTCGGTCAGGAGAATCCCCTTCCCGGGGATGATCTGGCCACGGGCTCCATACGACTTTCGGCCGAGCTGGAAGGAGGCCGGGTCGATCTCGAAGACGGTGACGCCCGTCACCGATGAGGAGCCGGGATCCCAGGTTTCCGCCGAATAGAACCGCCCCGATTCGCCGCGGAGGAACGACCGGAACGCGTCGGAGGCAGCGGCGGGGGGCTTCCCGATCAGTACGTTCCTGAGCCGCTCGGCCTCGGAGGCGGCCTTCGGCACGACCTCCTCCGAGAAGACGAAGAGCGCGCCGCCGGCGAGGGCCGCCAGGAGCAGGATCGAGGAGGCGGAGCGCAGGAGCGAGATGCCGTGCGCGAGGAGCGCCGTCGTCTCGGAGGAGCGGACGAGGCCCGCCATCGCGATGAGAGCCGAGGCTGCAAACGCCAGGGGGATGACGTCGACCAGGATGGGAGCCAGTTTTGCCCGGAGATACCCGAGGATGGCCGCCGCCGGAGGGTGGACGCGGGCGATGTCGTTCGAAACCTCGAGATACTCGATGAGGACGTACAGGACGAGAACCGAGGCGAGGACGAGGGCGAAAAGCTGTAAGAAACGGACGGCGACGTATCGGTCGACGAGCCAGGCCCTCGTGACACCTGCCCTGGGGACCGGCCGCCTCTCGCCGGGGCTGGAATCCCCATCCTCGGTGGGGGAGCGGCGGGGTCGTCGTCGAGCGAAGAACGCTCGCGCAGAGGCCGTCGCCTCCCCCTGGAAGAGCGAACGGTCACGCCGGACCCGCCTTATGGCGAAGGCTCCGAGGACCAGGAGGAGCAGATTCGGAAGCCACATCGCCACGAGGGGGGAAACCGTCCCCTGGACCGCCCGTGCCTCGCCGGAGGCATAGAGGACGTAGTAGCCGAGGACGATGGCTGTCGAAATGGCGAACCCTGCCGCGCGTCCTCCACGTCGATTCACGACGCCGAGCGGCAGTCCGACGAGGCCGAAAACGAGACAGGCCACCGGGAACGAGAACTTCTTGTGAACTTCGACCCACGAAAGCCGGGAGAGAGCGGAGTCGGGGGTCGTCCTGGCTCGTTGGATGAGCTCGGAGACCGTCATCTCGCGTAGCTGCCTGTCGGGACGGGTCTTTGCGAATCGGTCCTTCGGGTTCGTGTCGTCGAGAAGGACTCTCTGCGTTCGATAGCTGGCCCGGTCGTAGGCCCTCGCGTCCGCGGCTGTGTGGTGGGTGACGGCGTCCTCGAGGCGGAGCCAGAGCCGTCCCTCGTTTTCCTCCAGCTCGAGGGCACCGCGGCGAGCCAGGGTCAGGCGTTCGCCCTCTTCGGGATTCGAGCTGTCCGCGACGATCAGCCCTTCGAGAGTCTTTCGATCAGCGGACGCCCGCTCGACGTAGATCCGGCGCCCAGCGAACTCCGGGCTGAAGACCCCGGGCTGGATTCGCTGGGCGATCGCGAACGAGGAAAGCTGGAGCTTCATTCCGTAGAGGAGCCGGTTCGTCCTCGGGACGACGGCCGTCATGACGAAACCCGTGACGAGCGTGAGGAGGACCGCCAGAACGGAGATGGGTCTGTAGAGGCTGAAGATGTCGACGCCCGCGGCCCGGAGAGCGATCAGCTCCGAGTCCTGGCTGAGGCGCCCGACTCCGACGAGGATGCCGAGCAGGAAAGCGATCGGGAGGGTCAGGACGACGATGTGAGGTGCTGAGAACGCGATGACCAGACCGGTATCCCGGACCGGTCTCGAGCTCTGGAGGAGAAGATCGCTGAACTGGACGAGTCCCCGGATGAGCATGAACCCGGTGTAGATGGCGAAAGCCACCACCGTCGGGGCGAGGATCTCACGAAGGGCGTAGCGGTCGGTCAGCTTCATCGG
>JACRCS010000580.1 GCA_016218905.1 Deltaproteobacteria bacterium | reverse complement strand
GCCCTCGTCGTCGACGACGAGCCCCTCGTGCGCGAGCGGCTCTGCGCGCTCCTGGCCGCCCACGCGGACGTCCTCGTGGTGGGCGAGCGGGGAGACGGACCTTCGGCGCTGGAGGCGTTCCGGGAGCTGGCGCCTCAAGTGGTCTTCCTGGACATCCAGATGCCGGGCCTGAGCGGTCTGGAGGTGGCAGAGACCTGGCGAAGCGAGGGCTCCCTGCCGGTCATCGTCTTCGTCACGGCCTTCGATCAGTTCGCCGTGGAGGCTTTCCGCCTGCACGCGCTCGACTACCTCACGAAGCCGATCGACCCCGAGCGCTTCGCGGAATCGCTCGACCGCGTGCGGGAGTACCTGAAGCCGCAGAACCGGGGCGACCTCGACCAGCGCATCCAGGCGATGCTCGATCTGCATGAGCGCCGGCAGGCCGTGAGGCCGCACCTCGTCGTGAGGGACCACGAACGGTACATCCTCGTCCCCACGGCGGGGATCCACGCACTCGAGGCGACGGGGAACTACGTCACCCTTCACTGCGACCGCGCGAGCCACCTCCTCCGGAGCAGCCTTTCCGCGACCGAGGGCCGGCTCGACCCGCGTCGATTCCTGCGCACCCACCGTTCCTGGATCGTCAACCTGGACCACGTCCGGGAAGCTCAGACCCTGTCAAAGGGGGCCTGGATCCTCTTGACCCGGAGCGGAATGAAAGTCCCGGTGGGCCAGCAGTACCGCGAGGCGCTGCTGAAGATCCTGGGGTAACCCCAAGACCCCCGAAAGAAACGAAGGAGAACAAATGATCGTGCCGCGTCTTCGCCTCCTCGTCTTCCTGGCGCTCGGTGCGTCCCGGGCCGCGCTCAGCGCCGATCCCGCGACCCTGCCGCTCCCGGTCGAGGCCGGGAGGATCGAGTCGACTCACCTCGGAGAGACCCGGGAGTTCTGGGTCTCGCTGCCCGACGGCTATCGGGAGGCCGGGAAGCGGTTCCCCGTCATCTACATGATGGACGGCGAGATCAACTTCAATTCAGGGTGCATCGGAGGGGTCCGCCTCGCAGCCCAGATGGAGCAGATTCCGGATTTCATCATCGTGGGGATCAGGAACACCGATCGCGGAAAGGACATCTACCCCGAGGCGGTCACCTACGCGGACGGCAGCAAAGAAGGGGGCCGAGCCAACCAGTACCTCGACTTCGTCCGCTAGGAGCTGATCCCAAAGATCGAGAAGACGTACCGAACCGACGCATACCGCGTCCTGTACGGTACGTCCAACACGGGATTCACGGCGGTTCACGCCCTCTTTCGCAGCCCCTCGATGGCCGACGCCTACATCGCCGCGAGCGCGACGCTGTCGATTCCCTCATTCCGCGAGAAGCGGGAATGCCTCGTCCGCGACTTCAAGGGCGGGGAACGGAAGCTCTCGCTCGTCATGGGAGAGAACGACTTTCCCACGGTGGTCAGCCTGAACGGCGCCCTGAAGGAGGTGATCGCCACTTCGGCGCCCGCCGGGCTGACGTGCCGCCTCGCCGTCGTCCGAGGTGCCGGACACGTCCCGGTCAACAGTCTCGTCGAGGGGCTGCGCGACCTGTTCGACGGCTGGAAGTCGCCCTCGGCCTCGAAGCCCTCGTCGCCGGACTGATCCCGGCGGGCTTCTCGCGTTCATAATCCCGGCGAGTGACCCGGCCCGGCCTCCTCCCGCGTCTCGCCCTCTGCGCTGCCTTGGCGGTCGCGTGGCCGGGCGCCGCCGCCCCCGCACCCCCGGCGACCTTCGTCGCCCCGGCGGGTTCGTCGCTCGTCGTCCGGGCGACGGAGGTCGACGGAAAGACGCTCGTCTCGGTCGGTGACATCGCGACGGTGCTGGGCGGGACGCTCTCGTACGAAGCGGCCTCCGGCTCCTACGAGCTGCGGATCGGGACGCACACGGCGGTCTTCGGGACGGAGACGGCGATCGCCGTCGTCGACACCCGGCTCGTCCAGCTCACCTCGCCCGTTCGAGGAGAGGGCTCTACCGCCTATGCCGATGCCGACTTCTTCACGCGGGTCCTTTCGCCCCTCTTCGGGGTGACGTTCACGTGGGACAGGGCTGCCCGGACCCTCGCCGCGAGGCGCGTGGAGATCCCCGAGATCGGCGTCGAGGCGACGGTCTCCGCCTTCGAGGGGACGACCAAGGTCGTCTTCCGGTTCACGCAGTCGCCGCCGTTCCGCGTGGAGAAGGGGGACGAGCAGGTCGTCCTCCGGTTCCCGGGTGTCAAGCTCGTCCCGGCCGTCGCCGAGATGGCGACCGACGACCCGAGGGTCTCCCGCCTCCTCCTGCGTTCGACCGAGCTGGCCGTCGTTCTGAAGGGGAAGGACCTCTCGACGAACGTCTATGCGCTCGCCAGCCCACCGCGTCTCGTCGTCGACGTGACCCGCGCCGCGCCGCCGCCGCCGGTCCCGGTCGCGCCCGCGCCGGCCGCGAGCCCGGTCCCGGGGGCCCTCGTCGCCCCCACGACCGCGCCGCGCCCCGAGCCGCGTGTCGTCGTCATCGACCCGGGGCACGGAGGAACCGAGGAAGGGGCGAAGGGGCCGGGCGGCCTCCTCGAAAAGGACATTGTCCTTTCGCTGGCGCGGACGGTGCGCGAAGTCCTCACGGCTCGCGGCTACCGCGTCGTGACGACGCGCGACAGCGACGCCTCCGTCGGCCTGCAGGACCGAACGGCCATCTCCAACGCGGCGAAGGCCGACGTCTTCCTGTCGCTTCACCTGAACGCCTCGCGCGCCTCCGCGGCGCACGGGACCGAGGTCTACTACCTTTCCCTCGACGCCTCCGACCGCTCTGCGGCCGCGCTCGCCGAGGCCGAGAACCAGGCCGAGCCGACGGCGACCCCGTCCGCCGAGACGAACGCCGCCCTCCGCGAGCTCGACCTGATCCTCTGGGACCTCGCCCAGAACCAGCACCTCTCCGCGTCCAGCCGGCTGGCCGAGATCATCCAGGGCGACTTCAACCGCCTCCTCGGGATCACGACGCGCGGCGTCAAGCAGGCCCCCTTCCGCGTGCTGATCGGCGTCAACGCGCCGGCGGTGCTCGTCGAGGTCGCCTTCATCTCGAACCCCGAGGAGGAGCAGAAGCTCGCCTCCGAGGAGTTCCGAAAGGCCGTGGCCGACACCCTCGTCGCGTCGCTCGACAACTTCTTCCGGACCGCGGCGAGCGGGATCGCACCGGTTCCGTTCGCGGCGACGCCGAACGGAAACCGCTGACGCCGTCCCGATGCCGCGCCGCTTCGCCCTCGCGCTCCTCGCGCTCCTGATCCTCCTCCTGGCGGGGCTCCTCGTCGGCCGGCGCGTCCACGAGGAGAGGCAGAAGAG
>JACRCS010000052.1 GCA_016218905.1 Deltaproteobacteria bacterium | reverse complement strand
TCTCCTCGAGCTGGCGGAGGACCCTTCGGTACACGGCCAGACGCTCGGCCGACTCGGCGTCCGGGGCCTCTCGGCAGGAACCGGGATCCGCGGCATCCAAAGACGCGTGAATCCACGCCGTACGGTCTCTCACGACGCATCACCTCCGCGGGCGGGGCCGAGGAGTTCGATGAGCCGATCCCGCGCCCGCTTGACCCGCATCTTTGCGGCGCTCACCCCGATCCCCAGGACCTGGGCGACCTCGTCGTACGACAAGCCTTCCACGTGCCGGAGCACGAGCGGCAGCCGCGTCTCCGGAGGGATCCGCGCCAGCGCTTCCTTCATCGCGTCTCGCCTCTTGTCGGGCTCTCCCGAACGGGGAAAGAGCTCCACGTGCGCCTGCTGCGCCCGACGGCGGCGATCTTCGCTGCGGAACCGGTTCTTCGCCAGGTTCGCGCAGATGCTCAAGAGCCAGCTCCCAAAAGCATACTGCGCGTCGTACGTCCGCAACTTGCGAAACGCGCGGACGAAGGTCTCTTGGGCGAGATCGGCCGCGTCGTCCCGGTCCAGCCTCATCCGCAGCGCAAACTGGAATACCCGGTCCTGATGCCGCTTCACCAGCTCCGAGAAGGACTCGGTCCGCCCGGCCAGGCACTGCTCTACCAAGGCCGCGTCGGTTCGGTCCATCACCTCCCGCTCTTCCTATACACCGGCGGAGCACCCCTCGTCACCCGCGGGAGGCCTGGGGCCGGGCAGACGCATCCGCCTCCCCCGGAAGCGGCCGGGGGACGCGCCGTGCGCAGTTTCTTCCGTAGCATAGCAGCTTTGCAGGGGACCTTACCATTGATCCGGGCCGCCGCTTCCAGCGTATAATGCGGCCTTCCCCGGGAGGTCTGAACAGGGAAGGCGGAGCATGCAGGTCGTCGCAGCCATTGTACTCGCAGCAGGAAAAGGGACCCGGATGCGGTCCCGCAGGGCCAAGGTCCTGCACCCCCTCCTCGGCAAGCCTCTGCTCGCCTACCCGCTCGAGGCGTGCCGCCGCGCCGGAATCGGCCGGATCGTCACGGTGATCGGCCCTCAGGCGGAGGAGATCGCCTCGACCTTCGCCGGGCCCGACGTCTCCTTCGCGATCCAGGCCGAGCAGCGGGGAACGGGAGACGCCGTCCTCTCCGCCCGGGAGGCGCTGGAGGGCTTCAGTGGCACCGCGCTCCTCCTCTGCGGCGACGTCCCCCTCATCCGGCCGGAGACGCTCACCAGGCTCCTCGACGCCCACCGCGGAGCCGGCGCCCGGGTGACGGTCCTCTCGATGGTTCCGCCCGAGCCGCGCGGTTACGGCCGGCTCGTGCGGGAAGGGGGAAGACTCCTCCGGATCGTCGAGGAGCGCGACGCGGACGCGGAGACGAGGGCCATCCACGAGGTGAACACGGGCACCTACGCCGTCGAGGCGCCCTGGCTCTGGACGGCCCTCGAAGGCCTGACCGCCGCGAACGACCAGGGTGAGTACTACCTGACCGACATCGTGGAGACGGCGGCGCGGGAGGGCGGGGCGCAGAGCCTCCTCCTCGACGATCCCGAAGAGGTCATGGGCGTCAACTCCAGGGCCCACCTCGCCGAGGCCTCGGCCGCCGCCCGGCGACGGATCAACCGTGCCTGGATGGAAGCAGGCGTGACGCTCGAAGACCCCGCCTCGACCTGGATCGAGCCCGACGTCGAGCTCGCCGAAGACGTCGTCCTCGCGCCCTCGTGCCGCCTCACCGGGAAGACGCGGGTCGGGGAGGGCGCACAGATCGGGCAGGGCTGCGTGATCTCGGACTCGGAGATCGGGCCGGAGGCGCTCGTGAAGCCCTACTGCGTGGTCTCGGGCGCGACCGTGGCCGCGCAGGCCCAGATCGGACCCTTCGCACACCTGAGGCCGGGTGCCGAGATCGGCCCGAGCGCCCACGTGGGGAACTTCGTCGAGCTCAAGAAGTCGAAGCTCGGTCGGGGCAGCAAGGCCAACCACCTCACCTACCTCGGCGACGCGACGATTGGCGAGGGAGTGAACATCGGGGCCGGCACCATCACGTGCAACTACGATGGCGTGGCCAAGCACCGGACAATCATCGGCGACGGCGCGTTCATCGGCTCCAACGCGAGCCTCGTGGCGCCCGTCACCGTCGGCCCCGCCGCCACGGTGGCGGCCGGCTCCACCATCACCCAGGACGTCCCGCCAGGGTCCCTCGGAGTGGGCCGGCAGCGGCAGCAGAACATCGAGGGGTGGGGGGCGCGCCCGAAGAGCCGCCGGCCGGGAAGCTGAGCGGCGACGAGAGGGGACCGAGAAATGTGCGGAATCGTGGGATACGTGGGGTCCGAGCGTTGCGCGCCGATTCTGGTGGAAGGTCTGCGAAGACTGGAGTACCGGGGCTACGACTCCGCCGGCATCGCCGTCATCGAGGGCGACGAGATTCGGGTCGTTCGAAGCGTCGGCAAGCTCGGACAGCTCGAAGAGCGGCTCCTCGGAGTCGATCTGCGCGGTACCGCGGGGGTCGGACACACTCGCTGGGCGACGCACGGGCGGCCGAGCCAGGAGAACGCACACCCCCACCGCGTCGGCGACGTGGTGGTCGTCCACAACGGGATCATCGAGAACTACCTCTCCCTTCGCGCCGAGCTCTGCGCCGCCGGCCACTGCTTCGCCTCCGAGACCGACACGGAGGTCATCCCGCACCTGGTCTCGCGGTTCGTCACGCAGGGCGCGGGGCTGGAGGAGGCCGTACGGCAGGCCCTCGGGAGGCTCCGGGGTTCCTATGCCATCGCGGTCATCTCGCTCAAAGAGCCGCGCCGCCTGGTGGCTGCCCGCCGGGCGAGCCCGCTCGTGCTGGGCATCGGCGAAGGCGCCAACTACGTCGCCAGCGACATCCCGGCCCTGCTCTCCCACACGCGCCGCTTCGTCTTCCTGGAGGACGGCGACGTGGCGGTCCTGGAGCCCGGCGGGACGAGGATCACGGACCTTGCGGGCGCGCCCGTCGCCCGCAAGGTGCAGAACATCCAGTGGTCGCCCGCCATGGCCGAGAAGGGCGGCTTCAAGCACTTCATGCTCAAGGAGATCTTTGAGCAGCCCCGGGCCGTGGCGGACACGCTCTCGGGACGGCTGGACCTGACGGACGGCCGGATCCGGCTCGACGGCGGGGACGCGGCGGACGAGATCGCCCGCAGGATCCGCAACCTCCACGTCGTCGCCTGCGGGACGAGCTACCACGCGGGCCTCGTCGGCAAGTACTGGATCGAGCGGATCGCCCGCGTGCCCGTCCAGGTGGACCTCGCGAGCGAGTTCCGGTACCGCGACCCGATCCTCTCCTCCGAATCGGGGCTCGTCCTGATCAGCCAGTCCGGCGAGACCGCGGACACGCTCGCCGCCCTCGCCGAAGGGAGGAGTCAGGGAGCGCCGGTCCTCTCCATCTGCAACGCGGTCGGGTCGAGCATTCCCCGTGCCTCCGACGCGGTCCTCTACACCCACGCCGGGCCCGAGATCGGAGTCGCCTCCACGAAGGCCTTCACGACCCAGCTCGTCACGCTCTACCTCCTGGCCCTCTACCTCGGGGCGGAGCGCGGCACCCTGAGCCCCGAGAAGCTCGGCGAGAAGATCGAGTTCCTGCGCGCCCTCCCCGGCGTCCTGGAGGACGTCCTGAAGCTCGACAGGGCCGTCGAGAGCGTCGCCCGCTCCATGCTGAACGCGAGAAGCGCCCTCTACCTGGGGCGAGGACTCCAGTTCCCGATCGCTCTCGAAGGCGCCTTGAAGCTCAAGGAGATCAGCTACATCCACGCCGAAGGCTACGCCGCCGGCGAGATGAAACACGGTCCCATCGCCCTCGTCGACGGCGAGCTCCCGGTGGTGGCGATCATGCCCCGCGAGGCGTGCTTCGAAAAGATCCTCTCCAATATCCAGGAGGTCCGAGCGAGGGAGGGCCGCATCATCGCGGTCGCCACGGAAGGCGACGACCGGATCGGAGAGACCGAAGCCGTCCTCCCCGTCCCCGACTTCGCCGAAGAGCTCCTCCCCATCATCACCGCCGTCCCCCTCCAGCTCCTCGCCTACCACGTGGCCGTGCAGAAGGGCACGGACGTGGACCAGCCCAGGAATCTGGCGAAGAGCGTGACGGTGGAGTAAGGAGGTAAGAGGCGGCCGCTCTCATCTTGGAAAGAGGAGCGCGATCCCACGTTGACCAAGTATCTCCAGGCGGCAATGCGGCGGGCAAAATACGAGATCCTGCCCGACGACGGGACGTATTACGGAGAGCTGCCAGGGTTTCCGGGCGTCTTCGCAGGAGCTGCGACGTTGGAAGCTTGCCGCGAGGAGCTCGAAGAAGTGTTGGAGAAAGTTGCCTGATGCTCCGCTCGGGCCGATCAAAGGGAGCGAACTCATCCGCTACCGGCGACATTATTGGGGACGCTGCAAGGTTTCATAGCTTATTGCGCTCCGAAATCCAAGACGGCCCAATGATGTCCTCGACCGATGGAGGGGACGTAACTGAAATGCCGCAATTCACCTTTCGAACTCCCTCCGAACGCGGTCGGCCAAGGGCGTCGGGTTGCCCTCGCTCGCCTGCCGTTGCGCTGTGTGTCATTGAGCACCCCAAAGGAGCCACGGGATGTTCGGCGTAATGGAGCCACTTGTGAACGCCTTTTCGGGTCTCGGAAAGGGGGTCTTTTCAGCCTTTCTTACCCCCTTTTTCGGGGGTGGTTTTGGGGTCGTCGAGG